>CAZZPX010000036.1:0-12510 GCA_964655955.1 uncultured Phycisphaerales bacterium
GGGGATGTCCGACCGGCGGGCGTGTTCCAGCCGCCAGCGGGCGGTCAGTTCGTCGTCGGCCATCGCCGGGCCGATCGCGATCCGCGCGACGGGCATCGCGTCGATCAGGTCGTCGAGTGCCGAACCGGCGCCCCAGTCGGGCTGCGTCAGCACGATGGCGGCAATGAGTGGCCCCAACTCGCGCAGAATCGCCACAGCGATGATGTTCGGCACGAGTTCGACCTGGCCGAGATCATCGAGCGGCGGGGCCATCTGCAAGCCGAGAATGAAGCCGATCGCCCCGGAAACGAGACAGATGATCCCCACCGAGCGCACGCCGACGCGCACGATCTGGGAAATCGCGGCGGTGCGGCCGATGCGCACCTGCTTGCTGGTCAGTGCCCGCAGGATGACGGCGAAGGTGTCGATGAGCAGGAAGGTGATGCCGCCGATCTGATCCAGCACGGCGAAGACCGATCTGCCGACGCCGGCGAGGAAGCGGAGGGGCAGGGACTGCGGATTCTGCGGCGCGGTGTCAGCCATGGAGGGCGTTACTTCTGCAAGGCGGCGTCGAGATCATCAACGATCTTGAAGACGATGTCGAGGCGGGCGATCTCGAAGATGGAGCGGACGCGCTGCTGCATGCAGCAGAGGATGAGCGAGCTTCCGCGCTGACGCTGGCCCTTCATCGCCTCCACCAGCGTCGCCACTCCGGACGAATCCATGTAGGGCACATCGGAAAGGTCGACGATGAGGCGCTGCGGCCTCTGTTCCTGCGCCTGCATGAGTTCGGCGCGCAGGGTGGGCGAGCAGTTGAGGTCCACATCGCCCACGGGTCGAAGAATGGTGGCGTCCTCGCGCCGCTCCACGCCCACTTCCAGTCCGGTGCCGTTGCTCATGCTTCTTCGCCTTTCTGCGTCTCGGCGCACGCCGAGTTGTTGGTGTCTCTTTCCTTGATCAGCGTGAGGCGCATGCCTCCCTCCGGCCGCTTCTCCCATACCGCCGAATCCATGAGGTGGCGGATGATGTGCACGCCCAGCCCGCCCGGGCGAATGTCATCCAGATCGCGCGACTTGATGCGCTCGACGTCCACCTGGCGGGCGCGGTCCTCGATGGTGATGCGCAGGGCCCGCACGCCCTGGGGTCCGTCCAGCGGCGTCAGCGTCACCCAGATGTGACCGGTGGGCTCGCGATCGTAGCCGTGCTTGATGATGTTCGACAGCGCTTCGTCGACCGCCAGCGCGATCTGGCCGCAGGTGCAGTCGTCGAAACCGCAGCGCTCGGCGACGGCGGCGGCGAGTGCGCGGGCGCAGCTCAGGTAGCGCGCCTGGCTGAGCATCTCGAAGCGAATGTGCGGGTCCTCGCTCATGACTCGGGGCGTTCCTGTACGGTCGGCTGCGCTGCGTCGGGCTGGGGGTCGACGGACCAGAGCACGGTCGGTCCCTCCGCCAGCCCCTCCGCGCGCAGCCAGTCGATCCACCTGTCGATCGCCTCCTGCCGCTGCGCGAGCGACGCGTAGGCCATGTACCCGTGTGTCTCGCCGGTGATCCGCTCCAGCGTGGCGCTGGCGAGCATGCGCTCCGCCGGGTCGTCGCTCCCCAGGGAGATCACCAGTTGCCGCAATGTCTGCGGATCGCGCTGGTACGCAGGCGCTCGCGCCGCCTCGGCCTCCGCGGAGATGGCGCGCAGGCGCCCGCTGGGCGTGCGGTCGTCGAAGCCGACGGATCGCGGTGCCGTGCAGCCGCTCTGGCAGAGCAGGAGGCCGGCCAGTGGTGCGGCGATCACGGTCGGAATGGTGCAGGCGGGCGGGCGCATGTGCTGGTCCTTGACCTCCCTATCGTATGGAGGGGTGTCCTCTCTGAACAGAACCGGCGCGGGATGGCCTGCGAAGCACGCGAGCCGGATCCCGCGCGGAGAGCGGCCTGGTGGAGCGCCCTCGTCAAGCGCCAATCCCCGCCTCATGGTACGCTCTGCGATTCCCAGCAGGAGAAGCCGACCGTCATGACCCCCACGGATTTCAGCATCGCCGCCGACAGCGAGGTGGTCCCCATCGTGGACTTCGGCGGGCAATACACGCAGCTCATCGCCCGGCGGGTGCGCGAGGCGGGCGTCTTCGCGACGCTCATCGCTCCCTCCACCACCGCCGCCGACATCGCCGGCATGAAACCGAAGGGCATCATCCTCAGCGGCGGGCCCTCCAGCGTCTACGCCGAGGGTGCTCCCGCGTGCGACCCGGGCATCTTCGATCTCGGCGTGCCCATCCTGGGCATCTGCTACGGCATGCAACTGGGCGCCAAGCTGCTCGGCTCGGACGTGCAGCCCACACCCACGCGGGAATACGGCCGATCGGTGATGACCGTCGCGAACGACGGCGATCTGCTCGCCGGTTTGCCCGCCAGCACCTCCGTGTGGATGAGCCACGGCGATCAGATCCATCGTCTCTCGGACGACTTCATCTCCCTGGCATCGACCCGCACCTGCGAAGCCGCGGCGGTGACGCACAAGCACAAGCCGTTCTTCGGCGTGCAGTTCCACCCCGAGGTGACGCACACGCCGCACGGGCAGGAGATCCTGCGCAACTTTCTCTTTCGCATCTGCCGCTGCCGGGGCACATGGAAGATGGCGGGCTTCGTGGATCTCGCCGTCTCGCGCATTCGCGAGCAGGTGGGCGAGCGCAAGGTGGTGTGCGGCGTGTCAGGGGGCGTCGACTCGACCGTCTGCGCGGCGCTGCTCAACCTGGCGATCGGCGAGCAACTCACCTGCATCTTCGTCGACAACGGCCTGCTGCGGGCGAACGAGCGGCAGGCTGTCGAGACGGCCCTGCGCGATCACCTGGCGCTGAACCTGCGCGTTGTGGACGCCTCAGCCGAATTCCTCGCCGATCTTGCCGGCGTCACCGCGCCGCAGGAGAAGCGCCGCCGCATCGGCCACCGCTTCATCGAGGTTTTCAAGCGGGCGTCGGCGGATCTGGCGGATGTCGCTTTTCTGGCCCAGGGAACGCTCTATCCCGATGTCATCGAGTCGGGGCACGGGCACGCGGGAATGTCCGCGAACATCAAGCTGCATCACAACGTCGGCGGGCTGCCTGATGAATTAGGTTTTGAACTGGTCGAGCCCTTGCGCGACCTGTTCAAGGATGAAGTGCGCAAGCTCGGCGAAGTGCTGGGCGTGCCGGATGATCTCGTGCATCGGCATCCGTTCCCTGGACCCGGCCTGGCGGTGCGCGTGGTGGGGGAGGTGACGCGCGAACGTCTCGACATCCTGCGCCTGTGCGATGAGATCTTTCTCGAGGAGATCACCGCGGCGAGCCTGTATCGCCACCTCGCCCAGGTCTTCGCCGTGCTACTGCCCATTCAGACGGTCGGCGTCATGGGCGACGGGCGGACGTACGAGTCGGTGGTGGCGCTGCGGGCGGTGGAGTCGCAGGACTTCATGACCGCCGATTGGGCTCGCATTCCCTACAGCGTGCTGGCGACGATCAGCAATCGCATCATCAACGAGGTGAAGGGCGTGAACCGCGTGGTCTACGACATCTCGAGCAAGCCCCCCGCGACGATCGAGTGGGAGTAGTGGGCAGGAATGACGAAGTGAGAATGACGAAAGCGGAAGTGCCTTTGGGGTTACCACGTCATTCGTGATTCTTCTCTTAGGATGCGCGCCGCGCCGGGATCTTCTCGACGACTGTTTGCGTCACGTCGATGACCTGCGCGTCAGCGCCCGTCCAGGTGCCGGCTTCGACGATGAGGTCGAGTTTGCGCTCGGTGCAGACGCGGGCGAGAAGATCCTCGATCTTGATGAGGATGTCGTCGAGGCTGTCTTTGCCGGCGAGCTGCCGATGTGCGTGCTCCTGTGCCTGCTCGCCCTGGCGCTCGAGTTGGGCGGCGAGCGTGGCGTCGCCGGCGGCCCTGGCGGCGTCATGCTGCGCGTGCAGGTGCTGCAGGTGGGCGTCGAACTGTGCTGAGCCATAGTAGGCGATGAGCAACTCGGTGCGGTCGATCGTGCCAACGCGCCGGGCGGCGGCGGGAACGCCTGCCGCGCTGTACCAGGGAAGCTGCGCGGCGGCGGGGCGTGCCTGGCAGCCGGTGAGGGCGGCGGAGCCGGCGAGGCTGCTTCCGGCGGCGGCGAGGACGAGCAGGAGTGTGAGGATGCGGCGTTGCATGAGGGTCTCCCGAACTGGCGGGGGTTGAGGTCAGGGCCGCCGCCCGGCCCGCCCGGGCAGCGAAGAGTAGTATACACTAACTTCGTCCGCCCGCCAGGCGAAAGTAAGTGAACGCTAATAAAAAGTGGAGAATCCCTGATTGTGGGGGGATCAGGGCCCTCGAGCCCCTGTCCGCCGGGCTTGCCTGAAGCGAGCCTCCGCCCTGCGCCGTCAAGCGCCGCTGCTACACCCCGCCGCCGCCGGCTGCGCCGCCCGGGTCGCCCCCGCCGTTCCCGTCGCCGTTCTTGCTCCTGCCGTTCCCGTTCCCATTGCCCGTCCTGACCTCCGCGGGTCTGGGCTCCTCGACGGCCTCGCGCGGCAGCACGTGCAATCGCACGCTGCCCACGCGTGTCTTCTCCGCCTCGCTGATGATGATCTGGATGCGGCCGAAGGTGAAGCTCTCGCCCGCCTCCGGCACGTGACCGAGCTGCGCGAAGACGAAGCCGCCCACCGTGTCGTAGTCCTCATCTTCGGAAAGCGGGCAGCCAAGGTCGTCGAGCATCTCATCGTTGAGATCCGAAACGTACACCCGCGCGTCGATGTCGGCGCTGGTTTCGTCGAGGCGGGTGATGGTGGGCTCCTGCTCCTCTTCGGGTTCGTATTCGTCGCGTATTTCGCCGACGATCTCCTCGAGGATGTCCTCGATGGTGACCAGTCCCGCCGTCCCGCCGTACTCGTCGACGACGATCGCGATGTGGATGTTGGTCTGCTGCGCCTCGGTGAGCAGGTCGTGGATCAGCTTGGTTTCGGGAATGTAGACCGGCTCGCGCAGCACGCTCCTCAGTCTGAAGCCGTCCACGGGCGCGCCGACGTAGGGAATCAGATCCTTGACGTAGAGGATGCCGAGGATGTGATCGAGGTCGTCCTCGAAGACGGGAATGCGGGAGTGGCCCGCGTCGGCGATGAAGCGCTTGATCTGCTCCATGTCATCGGTGAGTTCGATGCCCTCGATGTCGATGCGCGGCGTCATGATCTCTTCGACGGTCGTGTCGCGCAGCTCCACGATGCCTACGATCATCTCCTTCTCGGCTTCGTCGACCTGCCCCACGCGCTCTCCCTCGGAGACGACCGACATGATGCGTTCGTCGATATCGTCCGGCTCGATGGCGTGCTCGCCGGCGAGGCGCTTGATGACTGCGTCGACGCTGCGCATCGGCGCAATGATCGGATAGCAGCAGATGCGCGTGAGGCGAATGAGCGGCAGCGCCAGGGCGAGGACGGGGACGGCCGCGTGCCGACCGATGCTCGCCGGCATGATCGTCCCGAAGATCAGCATCCAGGCGAAGAGGATGACCAGCGCCCAGACCACGCGTACGGAGCTGAGCAGTTCCTCGGCGCTGGTGAGCGGTTGGGCGCTTTCGTAGACCAGGGCCGTCGCCACGGTGAAGAGAATAAAGAGCACGGTGAAGACGGCCCGGCCGATCGCCAGCGACACCGTGTGCGCCTCGAAGTCGGCAAAGATGCGGTCCGCGTGTCCGGCCCGACCGTGCGCGATGAGGTACTGCTCGAGGCGCACGCGCGAAACCAGCCGCAGCGAGAGATTGAGCGTGGCGAAGCAGGCCCCGAGCAGGGCAGCGATGACGGCAAGCCAAACCATCAGGTCGTGGAGTCCTCCGCTTGATCCGTGCGGGCGCGGCGTGGATGGGCGGCGCGGCCCAGGTGCGCCTGTGCGTCCGGGTCGAACGTCGCGCCGACGCCGAGCAGGCGCAGGATCTCGTCCTCGCGCCGGTGCATGCGCTCGTACTGTGACTCCTCGAGATCGTCGTAGCCGAGGCAGTGCAGCACGCCGTGGATGATGTAAAGCAGCAACTCGCGCTCGAGGCTGTGCCGGCGCTCGCGGGCCTGGCGGGCGGCCTCGTCGGCGCAGATGTAGATCTCCGCGTCGATGGCGTTCGCCGGCAGGGCTGCGTCGGCGAGATTGAACGTCAGGACGTCAGTCGTGGTGTCGATGCCGAGATGTTCCTGATGGGCCGCCCGCATGGTCTCGTCGTCGACGATGACCACGCTGAGTTCGCCGCGCTCGCAGCCGAGCAGCCCCAGGGCGGCGTGCGTCCGACTCGCCAGCCAGTCCGCGTCGAGCTCGGCGTGCACCGAGTCGAGTGCCGCCAGATCGAGCGCCACGCCGGCGCGCGACGGCTCGGGCTCGTCCGGCTCCGCGTCCGCAGGCGCCTCGTCGGCGTCTTGCTCTTCGCGGCTCATTGCGGGGTGCGAATCGGGGCGGGGCGAGGCGCAGGTGCTTCGGTCGGCCTCGCATTCGTCGGCGCTGGCTGAGATCGACGTATCCATCGAGCGGCGCTGCCGGCGGCTGAGACTGCCGACGGCTCTCGTCTCCTTCGAGCCCGCCGTGGCGGCGGGCGGACAACTGCGTACTCTACCGGTGATCGGCAGATCGGCAAGCGGGAATCGGCGGATGATAGGCCGCTTGTCAACCTTCTTACATAGCGCCCGCCGACACGGCCCCGCCCCTGCGGATGCAGAACTCCCCTGACGCCATTCCGATCCTGGCCGGCCCCACAGCGGGGGGCAAGACCGCCCTTGCCGTCACCCTTGCCCGGCGCCTGCCGGGCGGCGGCGAGATCCTCTCCGCCGACTCGATGCAGGCGTACCGCGGCATGGACATCGGTACGGCCAAACCGACCGCGGCAGAGAGGCGGGGCGTTCCGCATCACCTGATCGACATCGTCGATCCGCACGAGGTGGCCGCCGGTCGATCGTTCACGGTCGATGACTGGCTGCCTCTGGCTGAACGGGCGGTCGAGGCGATCCGCGGGCGGGGGCGCACGCCCATCGTCGCCGGCGGCACGAACCTTTACCTCCAGGCGTTTCTCTACGGCCTGTTCCAGGGTCCGCCCGCCAATGCGGCCCTGCGGGCGCGCCTGGAACAGGAGCCGCTCTCCGCGCTGCGCGAGCGGCTGCTGCGGGTCGATCCCGCGGCCGCCGAACGCATCCATCGCAACGACCGCAGGCGGACCATCCGGGCCCTGGAGGTTTACGAACTCACCGGTGTCACTATCAGCGAGCAGCAGCGGCAGTGGGGCAGCGAGGAGATCCGCCAGGGGGCGCGGCTGTTCATCCTCGGCTGGCGGACGTCCGATATCAACACGCGCATAAACCGCCGTGTGCGCGACATGATGGCGCAGGGGCTGCTCGGGGAAGTTCAGCGACTGAACGATGCGGGAGCCCTCGTGGGCCAGCCGGGCGAAGCGCTGGGTTACAAGCAACTCCTCGAGCACTTGCGCGGCGAGCGGACATTGGAGGAAGCGGTCGAGCGGATCAAGATCGAGACTCGGCGCTTCGCCAAGAATCAACGGACCTGGCTGCGGCGGCTGTCGGCGACGCCCGGGGCGGTCGTTCTCAGCTGCGACGATCAGGACGAGCTGGTCGAGCGCCTCGCCGAGCGGGTGCTTGCCGGGCTTGCCGGCTGAGGCGATGGTGAGACGAAGCGGACAAATCGCAGAATTCAAGCGCGAGGGTGGCGGCATCACTCTTGGCGACGCCTGGGGCTGCTGCGACTCACATCTCTAAATCTATTCTCAACAACCGTTTGCGCTGATCAGAGGCACGGCGTCGAGGCGGCGGCGGGCGGGGTGCCACGCAGCGTGTTTCCCCAGCGTCAGCGGGCAGGAAGCGACCGCTCGGCAGTTGACAAAGCCGCAGCGACCCAGTTAAGTCCCCGCGCGGTTTCCCCGAAAGCGCCCGATGCCGCCCGCCGGCCCTCGGCGCCCGGCGCGCGCTGCGAGACCCCCGACAGTCGTTGACGGAGCGACGAACAGCCGATCGAGTCGAAGTACATGGCCAAGACCAAGAAGAAAAGCAGTTCCTCAGGCAAATCCAGCGGCGCGACAGCCAACGGAAAACACCTCGTGATCGTCGAGTCGCCCGCCAAGGCGCGGACGATAAACCGCTATCTCGGCTCCGGTTACGTCGTAAAGGCGTCGGTCGGCCACGTCAGCGACCTGCCCAGCAAGGCGCCCAAGGGCAAGAGCAAGGAGCAGCCCGTCCCCGGCGTCGACCTCGAAAACGACTTCGAGCCCACCTACACCATCCTCCCCGGCAAGAAGCAGACGGTGACGGAGCTGAAACGCCTCGCCAAACAGGCTGAGGATGTCTGGTTCGCCACCGACCTTGACCGCGAGGGAGAGGCCATCGCCTGGCACCTGGCGGACCTGCTGGGCGTGCAGCCCGAGCGCGCCAAGCGCGTCGTCTTTAACGCCATCACCGCCCGCCAGATCAAGGAGGCATTCGAGCATCCGCACAAGCTCGACGAAGGCAAGTTCGACGCCTACCAGGCCCGCCGCGTGCTGGACCGCATCGTTGGTTACCAGGTGTCGCCGCTGCTCTGGAAGAAGGTCGCCCGCGGCCTCAGCGCCGGACGCGTGCAATCCGTGGCGGTACGGCTGATCGTCGAGCGCGAGCGCGAGATCCGCGCCTTCATCCCCGAGGAGTACTGGCAGCTCTTCGCCAAGTTCGCCATCGACCCGACAGCGGCGCCGGACCTTGTCGCCGCCTGGGATGAGTTCATGGCGACGGAGGCGCTGAATGGCCGCGGCAAGACCAACGGCAACGGCAAGGACAAGGGCCCAACCGTCAAGATGCAGAACGAGTGGCTTACCGAGCATCAAGCCTTGCGGGCGCAGCTCTTCGAAGTTGACGGTGAGAAGGCCGAGCGCATCGATCACACCGCCTGCCACAGGGCGGCCCAGCGCGCGGGGCTCATCAACTTGCAGACCGTGGAGACGGAGGATCCCGAGGGACGCGGTCCGGCGAAGCGCCTCATCACCGTCACCGGCACGGTAGATCCGAACGTGCGCTACACGATCAAGTCGATGGAGACGAAGCGCACGCGCAGCCGCCCCGCACCGCCCTTCATCACCTCAACGCTCCAGCAGACGGCGAGCACGCGGCTCGGCTTCGGCGCCCGCCGCACCATGCGCGCCGCTCAGAGCCTGTATGAAGGCGTCAATCTCGGCTCGGAAGGCTCCGTCGCGCTCATCACCTACATGCGCACCGACTCGACGCATCTCTCCGGCGACGCCATCAACATGGCCCGCGAGCACATCGCCGAGAAGTACGGCGACCGATACCTGCCGCACAAGCCCAACTTCTTCACCAGTTCCAACAAGCAGGCGCAGGAGGCGCACGAAGCCATCCGCCCGGTGGCGCTCGACCATCCGCCCGCGAAGGTGAAGAGGCACCTCAAGGCGGATGAGTTCAAGGTATATCAGCTCATCTGGAACCGCTTCGTCGCCTGCCAGATGGTTCCCGCTGAGTGGGATTCCACCACGGCGCTACTCGCGCGCCGGGATGAGGAAGGCGAGATTGTTTTCAAGGCGACCGGCCGCAAGCTCGTCTTCGACGGCTTCTACCGCGTCACCGGCGTGCCGACGGACAGCGAAGAGCTTCTTCTGCCGGAGCTGAGCGAAGGGCAGCAGCTCGCGCCGTTCTCGATCGACGTGAAGCAGAACTTCACCTCGCCCCCGCCGCGCTACACCGAAGCCTCGCTGATCAAGACGCTGGAGTCGGAAGGAATCGGGCGGCCTTCGACCTACGCCTCGATCATCCAGGTGATCCAGGATCGCAAGTACGTCGAGCAGATCGACCGCCGCTTCTGGGCGACGGACCTGGGCGAGGTGGTGACGGACAAGTTGGTCGAGTCATTCCCCGAGATTCTCGACGTCGGCTATACGCGCGAGATGGAAGCGCACCTCGACGAGATCGCGGAGGGGCAGCTCGAGTGGCACAAGATGATGCACGACTTCTACGGCCCGTTCCGCCGAAAGCTGGAGGAGGCGGAGGAGAATCTCACGCACGCCAAGGCGGAAGTCGAGCCGGCGCCGGAGAAGTACACCTGCAGGGAGTGCGGCGCGCCGACGGTGTATCGTTTCGGCAAGAACGGGCGCTTCATGAGCTGCTCGCGCTATCCGGAGTGCAAGTGGGCCTCGCCGATCAACCGCAAGGGCGAACCGGTCGAGCCCAAGCCGACCAACGTCGCCTGTCCGGAGTGCAGCGCGCCGATGCAGGAGCGCAAGGGTCGGTTCGGCGCGTTTCTCGGCTGCACGAACTATCCGGAATGCCAAGGATTGCTCAAGCTTGACAAGAAGGGCAATCCCGTGCCGCCCGCGACGCCCCCGGTCGAGACGGACCTTCCCTGCCCCAAATGCGGCAAGCCTCTGAACCTGCGCCTGGGCAAGCGCGGCCCGTGGTTGTCGTGCTCGGATTACCCGAAGTGTCGCGGCCGAGGCGCCTGGGCGAAGCTGCCCGAAGAGGTGCAGCGGAAGTGGCAAAAGGCGTTGGACGAGCACCTCAAGCAGCACCCCACGCCGATCATCCGCGACCTGGAGGGCAAGCCGCTGACCGACAAGCAAGGCAAGCCCGTGTCGCAGGAAGAAGACGGCGAGGGAGAGGAGTCCTACAGCGACGCGTCCGCAGCGTGAACGATGTGAAGGCGCGCGGGCGGACGCGCCGAGCGCGCCGCATCCCGCCGTCCTTCAGCGCTTCGCGTCCCGGCGAGGCGCGAGGTTCACACCGAGAGCTGCGCCGACCTAGCCGCGCCTGCGGCAGGCGCAGAGAGCGGCAACGCCGACGAGCGCCAGGCTGCTCGGCGCGGGAACCGGTGTGGCATGGACGCGATACACGCCGCGCTCCGAATCGGTACCGGGATCGCCGTAGGCGGTCTCCCACGGCCCGAGGTTGAAGCGCCAGGCCCGCAGGCCGAAGTCGTCCGTCTCATTGAATGCCCAGGAGATGAGCACGTCAGTCATCTCCGGTCGCAGCGCCAACCAGTACTGCTGGCCGTCTTCGAGCACCAGGTTGCCGGAGAACTGCAGTTGCATGGGCGGCGACCAGACGAAGGGCGGGGTCATCCCGCTGCCGGTCGTGGTCTCCAGAATGGTGTCGCCCGGGGCGCCGTTGTCATCAGCGCGGATGTCGGCGTAGATGAGATCGGGTCCCCAGTTGTGCAGGATGGCGATCTCGATCATGTCGAGGTAATGGTCGCCGCCGGTGACGGTAAAGGGTGCGGCCTGCTCCCAATGGTCGCCGCCCAGCGGCCCGCCGTACGACAGCGTCCAACCCATGTCGAGTGAGTAGGTATCGCCCGGGCCGAAGTTGTCGAAGATGACATCCGCGTGGGTGGGTGCGGCAAGAGCCAGAAGCGTGCCACCGATAATGCAGAGAGCCTTCATGTTTCTTCCTCCGATGTGAAGTGAGGCATCGCCGAACCCAAGCCGGCGGTGCAAGATCAAATCTACCGCGCCCCGCTGTCGCGTCAAATGTTTTTACAAACATTTTGCAGGATCGGCTGGCATTCCGCCGCCTCTGGCGTATCTTCTGTGTGCGTCACTGGTTGACCGCAAGGAGCCTCCCCGCGTGAGCCACGACACGGATGCACCTGACAGCCCCCAGGACACGGGTTTCGAGTCCAAGGTGACCGCCGTGCTTCAGGAGCTGCGCGAGGCGTTCCTCGGTCTGATCGAGAGTCTGCCGCAGCCAGCGCAGCGGGCAGCGGACGTGGACAAGGCGCTGGGCGTCAGCCGGACGTTGGGCTGGCAGGTGCACCGGGTGGCGACAAGCGCCACGCCGCTCGAGGCGGGGGCGCACGTTCCGGGTGCGGCGGCGGTGCAGCAGGTGCTGGCAGCGGCGCGGGCAGCCGGTACGCCCGAGCAGCGCGTTCAGGATGCGGCACGGGCCATGGAGGCGTTCGAGGCGCTGGTGGCGGAGCAGGCGGGGGATCGCGCCACCTTTACCGCCATGGTGAGCAGTCTGGCCGGTCGTGACGGCGAAGCAATCGACCTCAAGTCGCGGCGGCAGGCCTTTCGCGCCGACAGCCAGGTCTGGGGCGTTCAGCTCAAGGCCTATCTCTCCTGCCAGCTCCTGCTTCCGGGCAAGAGTTCCGAGCACCTGGACGTTGCTTCGATCACGGGCCTGCGCGGCATTCGTCGTCTGCGCAGCGGCGCGCCTTTCCGCCTGGCCACGCAGCGCTTCTTCGACGCGCATGCGCACGCCGTCCGACCTCAGCCGCTACCCAACGCTGCCCGGGAAGCTGCGGAAGGCCCGAACCTGCTGCACGAGTTCTGCACGCAACCGGTTCCGCAACTGGATCACCGGTACGACGGTCGGCTGATGCACACGTACCTGCGGCAGACGCCGGTGGGTAACGCGGGCGTTCTGGACCTGTATCTCGCGGACGTTTCCCGGGATTTCGAGTGGAAGTCGCCGGGCGAGGAGCGGAACAGCCAGCTCTGGTTCGTCGCCGTCAGAAAGCCGACGGAATCACTCGTGCTCGACACGCTCATCCACAAAGACATGTTCAGCGCCTTGACCTGGGAGAGCAA
>CAZZPX010000037.1:0-12504 GCA_964655955.1 uncultured Phycisphaerales bacterium
AGGCGGCGATGTTCTCCAGCGCCACCAGCAGCTGCGCGCGACTTTGAATGGTCAGCCGCGCCAGGAAGTAGAGTCCGAAAATCTCGTACATCCGCCCCGTCTCGGCGATGAACGTCGAAAACTCCGGGTGGCGCAGAAATGACATCAACGACAGGTTCAGCCCCCAGACCAGGATCAGGCCGTCAAGCGGCACGAACCGATATCGCGATCCCGCCTCGCCCAGGAGCGCTCGAATCACCCCGACCAGCACCACGACCCGGGCCGGCTGAAAATTGAAGCCGAGAATGATGATCTCTTCCGTCGAGGGGACGAGGCAGGCAATGAGCAGCAGCGGCACGATCATGAGGTGCCGCGGTATGAAGGCCGTCATCCCGCCGATCACCAGCAGGAGCACCAATGTCGTTGCACTGACTTCCATCCGCGATCACACCTGCGTCTGTCGCTGCCTTGCGGGGCGAGGTTGGGGCGGGGCGAGGGCCCGAAGGGTCATCGGCTCGCGGCGGCGGGGCCATGCAGCCGCTTCCACCCCTTCCCCATCACTAATCGTACAGCCAATATCGGACGATGCAGTATATCGCCCGCACCGCGTCGATCGGCCCGATTTTCTTGCCGCCCGCGTAGCTTCGCCCGTGATAGCCGACCGGCACCTCCGCCAGCCGCACGCCCCGCCGCGACAGCTTCGCCACGATCTCCGGCTCGAAGCCGAACCGCTTCTCCCGCAGCGGCAGATGCCGCACCAGCGCCGTCGGCAGGACCTTGTAGCAGCACTCCATGTCGCTGAGCCGCTGCCCGGTGAAGCGATTGCTCAGCATCGTGAGCACGCGATTGCCGAACGATTGCCACGTCCGAAACGACCCGCTGCCGCCGCCGCGCATCCTGCTGCCGATCACCGCCACAGCCTCGCCCGCCAGGATGGGCGCGAGCAGAGCCGGGTAGTCCGCCGGGTCATACTCGAGGTCGGCGTCCTGGATGAGGATGCACTCGCCGCGGGCGATCGCGAAGCCGCTGTGCAGCGCCCCGCCCTTGCCGGTGTTGCGTTCATGGGTGATGGCGCGAATGGAAGCGTCGGCCGAGGCCAAATCGCGCATGATCTGCGCGGAGTCGTCCGTGGAGGCGTCATTGACGAGGATAATCTCGATGTCGACGCCATCGGGTAGCGGCGCCTGGCGCACACGCTCGACGAGCTGCGCCAGCGTCGCCGCTTCGTTGTAGATGGGGATGACGACCGAGACGAGCATGGCGAGGATGATACGGCGAAACGCAGCGACCGGGCGCAGCGCCGCCCGCCGCTCCTCGCCGTGCCGATGATCACATCTCGCAGCCGTAGTCGGCGAGGAGGATGCCGAGATCGGCCTGGTCCGTGTCGCCGTCGCCGTCGAGATCACCGCCGGCGTTGAAGAGATAGGCGGCGAGCAGCACGCCGAGGTCGGCTTGATCCGTGTCGCCGTCGCCGTCAAGATCGCCGAGGCACGGCGGCGCGGGCCGGTCCGCCAGCGCGATGTACGTCCGCCGCTGCCACTGCACATTCGCATCGTGGCCGGCGTTGTAGGCGAGAATGTAGCGGTTGAAAGTCTCGTCGATCATGAGGCAGGGCGTGCGCTGAAAGCCCGCCGCGGGGACGCCGTCCGGATGCGTGCCGGGCACCAGGATCGGGTTGTCGGGGTGGCCGTACCACGTGTCGCCCCAGTCCGGCGACCAGTAGTAGGCGATGCGGCCGTGCGAAGCGTAGTTCTGGTTGGAGACGGTCATGACCATGTGTACGCCGCCCGCCCGCACATCGCCGGTGCAGTGCGCCTGCCAGGCGCCGCGGAAGTTGAAGCCGACCGGGGGAGGCTGCGCCCATTGGTAGGCCGGATTGTTCGGGTCGGAGGGATCGAAGATCGGCGTGCCCTTCTTCACCCAGCCCGTCTTGCCGTCCTCGCTGTCGGCGTACGAGATGCGCCAGTTCCAGTAGGACCCAGGCGCGCCGTGCAGGCCGCGATAGAAGAGCCGCACCACGCCATGCTCGCCGAGGTGTGGGATCCAGACGGCGGTGGGCTCGGACAAGCCGCCCTTGATCACGCCGTTGTTGTTCCACCCCTGCTCCCACCACAACTCCGCTTCGAGAATGTTTTGATACGTTTGCTCGAATCCCACGCCGATCTGCGGCGGCGAGGCGCTCGTCGCAACTTGGATGGCGCCGATGTGACCGGGCAGATCCGCCCAGTCGGGATGGTCATCCTTCGTTCCCGGCCGGACCGTGTTGTAGATGAGGTGTTCGCCAGTCAGCGGATGATGCATGTACGCGGGCGTATCGGTGTGCTCCCACGCCGGTCCCGGATTGGGCCCGCCCGGCTGCACCAGCGGCGGGTAGCGCTCCTTGGTGATCGGGTCGTAGCCCAGCGCCCAGTCGTGCAGCAAGTCGACTTCGTGCGCTCGCTCGGTCATGTGCGTGGCGTGATAGCTGTGGTAGAGCAGCTTGAGCATGCCATCCTGCTCGAAGAGAAATTCCTCGCCGACGATCGACCCCCAGTCGCCGTAGAGATGCGTCTGGTACTGCGGGTTGTTGGGATGCGGCGCCGTGATGAAACCGATCGGCGCGAAGTGCGGCCACTCGCCGAGCGGGCCGTCCTCGCCAGCCGCGAGCAGATCGTGCTGCGGGCAGGAGAGAGCGGCGACCACGAGCACGACAGCCGAGATACGATGGTTCATGGCAGTTCTCCCGGAGAACACCGGACACATGCGTCACTATACCCCGGGGAGCGCGGGGCGGCAGCCAAATTGCCGCGACTTCGCAAACGCGCCGTGCGGTTGGGCGCACGCTCGAACTATCGCTGTCGCGTGGCGTCAAACTCGGTCGGCTCGCCGCGCAGCGTCGCTTCCAGCGCATCACACGCCTTGTCCCAGCGGAAACACTCCGCTCGCTCACGCGCTGCGGCGCTGCGTGCGCCCCAGCCGTCGCGTTCCTGCACGACATCCAGTATCGCCGCCGCCAGCGCCTCCGCATCGTTCGTGGGCACAAGCATACCGCCCGCCGATCCCTCCACGATGTCGATCGCGCCGTCGCACATGGTGCTCACGACAGGCGTGCGGCAGGCCATCGCCTCAAGCGCGGGCAGCCCGAAGCCTTCCGAGTCGCTGCCCAGCACCCAGACATCCGCCGCCGCGTACAGCGAGGGGATCCGCGCCTGTTTCGGCTGAAAGACATGCTCGCCGCCCGGCGGGTACGGCATGCGCGGCGCGGGCGGATACTGTCCGAAGGTCCTGACGCGGAGTGCCGGCGCCTCCAGCCGCGTGCGGTTGACGGCGGCCGCGATCAGGTCCGAGCGCTTCCACGGCGCCCAGCTATATGTGTAGCCGACGACCGGCGTGTCGTTCATGCGGCGCTGCGGCGCCTTGAAGTGCTCGAGATCCACGCCGTTGTGCAGAAGGACTGCGTTCTCGTCGCCGAACTCTCGCTGCGCCAGTTCGCGCAGCCAGCGCGCCACGACCAGCTTCTGCAGCGGCAGCGTCCAGCTTGCCCGCATGCGCGCCAGGGCTTCGTTATCGCAGTCCCAGGTTTCGTAGTGCTGGATCAGGTAGAAGGGCTTGCCCTTGCTGACGGGATAGCGCGCGATCCAGTGAGCCGTCTCCCAATACGTGGCGATGATGACGTCGGCGTCCGGGACGGCTTGCACCTTGACCGGCGCGAGCCCGCCCGTCACGGCGCGATCGCCCCCACGGTCGACGGGCAGCGCGCGCAGCAGGTGCGCGCAGTCGGCGAAGTGCCCGCGCTGCGCCCGCGCACGCTGCCGCCACGCGCCTCGCAGGCGTGACGCCCATGAACGAGGGCTGCGGGTGAGCGGCCGTTGCGGATAGACGACGTTCACCTCGTGGCCGCGCTCGCTGAGCATGCGCGCGTAGGTAGCGACGACCTTGACGCCGCCGCTGAGATCGATCGCGGGAAGGAGAAAGGTAACTCTCACGTCGCAGCCTCGCTGCTTGAGCGCGCCCGCCCGCCCTTCCTCGCCGGCACGATTTCATCGAGGATGCGCGACAGCCGCGCCACCAGGTTGGGCCAGTCGAAGCGCGCAACCGCCGGATCGCCGCTGGATCCGGCGAACGCCTCCGGCTGGTCCATCACATTCTCGATTGCGCGCCAGATCGCCCCCGGGTCGTCTGCGGGAGCTCGCACGCCGCGCTTCGCCGCATCGATGAACGACCAGGCGTCGCACGGCGCGCAGGTGCAGAGAATCGGCCGGCCGCTCGCCAGATAGTCATAGGTCTTGCTGGGCACGATGCGAATGGGCTTGCAATCCGTGCGCGTGTGCAGCGGCAGGACGACCGCGCCCGCGCTCTTGCAGCGCGCCATCGCCTCTCTCCGCGGCGAGAAGGCCACGACGGTCACCTGCGCGCCCAGCCCCAGTTCATCGACGAGCGCCTGGTCCGCCTGCGACCACGGCCCGACGAATTCGACATGCACGCGCCTTGCCCGCCCGGAATCGGTGTCGATACCGTGCCGCAACGCGTGCAGGAGGTAGTAGCTGCTCTTGGCGAGCGTGTTGGTGGCAGCGGGCGTGGTGCGCAGCGAGCCGGAAAGGCGCTGTCGCAGCGACATCGACGCCAGTCCTTGCTGCTGCATGCCCTCGGCGGTCATCATTGTGCCGATGTGCACCAGTGTGAAGCGGTCGGCCTGCCCGCGCGGAAGGGGCTCCACGGGATCGACTTCACCGGCGTCGAAGCCGTTCTCGACGTGCGTCACCCGCTCGATTGACAGGTGAAACGTCTCGCGCACGGCCTTGGCGGCCTCTTCGCAGTTCATGATCGTGCGGGCCGCGGCCCTGGTAATGCGGCGATGCAGGCGGCGACTCCACGCCAGGTGCACGCCGGAGCGGTATGGCCAGAGTTCCGCCAGCGACCAGGGATCCTGCAGATCGATCGCCAGCGGAATGTTCAGGGCCCGGCTGATCTCGTGCCCCGCCCACAGCGCGCTGAACGGCGGGCTCGTCGCCAGCACCAAATCCCACTTCGCGTCCGCTCCTTCTGCCAGCGCCTGCTCGACGACGCAGTCGGCCCACACCTGCTCGCCGTCAATGCGCCAGGGCCAGGGCGAGGCGGTCGGCGTGGCGTCAAGCCAGCGCACCTGCGCGCCCGCGGCGAGCATGCGCTCGTGCATCGCGGTTTCGAGGCGCTGCTCCTCCGGAGTGGTCAGGGCGTAGAGATCGACATGCCAACCCCATGCGGAAAGATACTCCGCGATAGCGCCCACGCGCTGCGCATTCGGCCCGCCGCGCGGCGGGGCGAAGGCGCCGATAAAAAGCACGCGACGCCCGGCGCCCGCACTTGGCACTTCCAGCGTCGGCTGTGTTGCCGCAGGTGCGGTGCTCATACGCTCGCCGCCTTCCAGATCGCGTCGGACACGCGTGCATTGCGACGGGGCAGGTCGCCGCGCCCGCGAAGCGCGCGATGCAGCCCCGGTCCGACGCCTGGCAGCGTGAACACGCCGAAGAACGTCAGCTTCGCGTGCGGCCCCAGGCGCAGCACCTGCCGCCGCACGCTCGCCGCGGCGGCGCGATCGCCGTTACGCAAGTGATACTCGAAGAGCGGTCGGGCCCAGTCGTGCGCGCGGCGCACCAGCGCCAGCCGTGCCTCCGCCGGCATGTCGGAAAAGCTCTTGAGCGCCTTCTGGCAGATGCGAATGTAATAGGCGAAGAAACCCGGGTCGCAGCCGTGATCGCTGGTGATGCGCGCTCCCACCTGTTCGTCATAATCCTTCACGTAGCCGGGCGCGGGCTGCAGCACGACGCGCTCGCTCAGCGAAAGTCGCATATAGAAGTCAAGATCCTCGATGCCCCAGATCGATTCGTCCATGCCGCCCAGTTCCTGCCAGACCTCCCTGCGGATCAGCAGACCCTCGACATAGCCTGCGAGATCGCTGCACAAGTGCGGCGTCAATTCAGCGACTTTGGCGCGGCGCGGCTGATCGACGCGCAGTCGGCCGTAAGCGAAGTTGTCGCGCCTGTCGGTCGCCTCGTTGGGACCTTCGAGGATGTAGCCGTTGCTGACCAGGGCGCGCGCCTCGGGGAAGGCGTCGAGCGCGGCGCACTGCGATTCGATCTTGTTCGGCAGATAGTAGTCGTCGCTGTCGAGAAAAGTGATCCAGCCGCCGCGGGCGTGCTCAACTCCGGTGTTGCGCGCGGCGGCGGGTCCGCCGTTCTCGCGCACGACAACGCGCACCGGCTCTCCGAAGCGAGCGACGGTCTCGACGGTGCGATCGCTGCTGCCGTCGTCGCAGACGAGGATCTCGCCGGGAACGGCGGAACCACCCAGGATGCTCTCGATCGCGCGCGCGATCGTCTGCTCGCGGTTGAAGGCGGGAATGACGACGCTGATGTCGGCGGGATCAGGCATGGGCGGCGCTCCTTCGCCCCCGCGCTGGCTCGCACCAGCGCTCGAGCTGGCCGCTCGCGACGAGCAGGCGCAAGCCCTGCAGGTAATACAGCCGCCGCGCCAAGATGTAATAATGCCGCGCGATCGCGCCGTCAACGAGGGCGGGAACACCGTTGCACTGGTAGCGCTCGCTGAGGAAGCGCACGCCGCGCTCTCCCGCGCGGCGGACGCTGCACACCGCGGTCAACGTCTGCTCCTGAAGGTACGAGTCCCATTCCGCGGCTCCCGCCGCCAGCAGTTCCTCGAGTTCGGCGAGCGGGAAGGTGCCCTTGCGCAGCACGGATAATCCTGCGTTGATCTCGGCGGGCACCGCTCGGCCGGCGACCGCGTCGAGGGCCTCGCCCTTGATCGCATACCCCTGCGCGCCGTCCTCACGGTTGAAGCAGTTCGGTTCGTCGTGCTTCAACGCCGCTTCGAGCAGTTGGGTCGGCTTGCGGAAGAAGAGTACGTCGGTGTCGATGTTGATGCGGCTGCGTGCTACGGACAGCTCTTCGGAATCCATCAGCCGCAGGCCAAACACGTGCTTGTCGCGCAAGGCGCGGCAGTGCGGATACTTGCTCAAGATCGGCTGCATGATGCGATCGGCTTCGGCGCGATGAATGATCGAGACCTGGGGAAAGTGCCTGCGCAGGCGGCGGCAGTCGACGTCGCTGAGCGTGCCGTCCCCGTGGAGCGTCAGGGGCCAGTCCACCTCGGCGAAGCGGTAGAAGCTGGTGAGGCTCCACAGCGCCTCGATGACGCTGCGCGTGCCGCACAGGCAGTAGACGAGGGGCACGCTCTCGTCGATGTCGTCGGCGGGGCGCGTGCGCACGGGCGCGGCGCTGAGAATTCGCGGCGTGTCGAGCAGGCGCAGCACCGTGCCGCGTAAGCCGTTGTGTCTCGCCTTGGCCAGGATCGTGCGAAGCGACATGTGGAATCTCCCGCGCGCCGGTCAGCCGGCGCCCCTCCCGTTGACCTCGGCGGCGACCTGCCGCTTGCCGCTCTCGCGCGCGGCGCTCAGCCGCTCCCACACGCCGGCCCCGAGCGGCCCGCTGAGCATGAGCAGGGCGAACACGGCTGACTTGACGTCGAAACCACAGTCGAAAGCGCGCGGCAGCCGCACAATCATGTCGCCATAGCGCCCCGCCGCGGCCAGGCTGCGCATCCAGGAGCGAAAGGCGGCGAGGTAGGTGGTCTTGTCGCGTCGGCGCAGCTCCGCATCGCTGTCGTGTCGATAGGCGAAGCGGGCGGCGAGGCAGCGCGCCTCGAAGAAGTTCGGCTTGAGTTTCGTCGACTGGCTGAGACTCTCCGTGCCGTCGCGGCCGCGATCCTGTACGAAGAGGTTCGCCGGATTGACGATGAACCGTCCGGCGAAGCTCATGCGCACGAGCACTTCGAAGTCCTCCGAGGTGCGCAATCGCGGTCCGAAGGCGTCCATGCGCAGCAGCGCCTCGCGCCGATACACGCTGCCCTGCAGGTAGGGCGCCTGGAACGGCTCCCACAGCTCGCGCGGGGAATCCAGCAGGCGCGGCGCGACGGGAGGCTCGTAGCCCACTTCCTCGAAGAGCGGCGCATCGGCCTTGCCCGGCTCGATCGCCGTGCCGTTGCACACCACCGCCACGACGTCGCCCGGCGCATCGCGGAGCAGTCCGACCTGCGCTTCGAGGTAGCGCGCCTCCCAATAGTCGTCGCTGTCGAGAAAGGCGACGAATTCGGCTCCCGCCTCAGCGATGCCGCGGAACCGCGCGCCACCGGCGCCCATGTTCTCCTGCGAGACGAGCCGGATCCGCGAGTCGCCCCTGGCCAAGTCGGCGACCATGCGGGCGCTGCCGTCCGTCGAGCCGTCGTCCACGACGATCAGCTCGAAGTCCCTCAGCGTCTGCGCCTGCACGCTTGCGATTGCGCGCGGAATCAGCGTCTCGCGGTTGTAGAGCGGAATCACGACGCTGACGGCAGGCACAGGTTGAGGTTCTGCAGATGCGCTCACGTCGATCCTTTCATCGGCTCAGAGGAGTCGCCATCTGCGGCCTCGGCGCGGGAGAGTCCTTCCTCGCGCAAGGCCCGCTCGACCGGATCGTCCCATTTGCCCTCGCCGCGCAGCAAGCGCAGGACGCCATGGCGGAGCGGGAAGAGCAGTCTCATCCGCACCAGCGCCCATAGCCAGGCAGACCGCGCCAGCACCCTCCACGGGCCGGTGAGAGACGGCTGCTGCCCGACTCGGCGCATCAGCGGTGCCGCCCCGCCCTCGACGTAGAGCAGGAAGCGGCGATCCGCCTCGCGCTGCCAGCGATCCACGTCCTGCGGCGAGGGTAGTCGCGAGGTCTTGGTGTGGATCGCCGACTCGGACCTGAGGATGTTCCGCTGCGCCCGCTCATGGTAGCGCAGCATCACCGGGTCAAACTCCAGTTCGAGAAAACCGCAGAGTCGCCGCAGCGTCGACTCGGTCTTGAGCACGAGGTCGGAGTAGTCGAGGCGAATCATGCGTGTCGGGCCAAGTTCCGCCCGCGCCTGCTCGCTGGCACGAACGCGCTCGATCCAGTGCTCGGCCGAGCGCCAGGGCCGACCGCCATACCATCCCACCTTGACGAGCGACAGCGCCACGTCGCGCGCATCGCGCACCAGGTGCACGAACTTCGCTTTCGGAAACGCCTGCGCGAGTTGCGGCACGCACCGGGCGTAGCCGGGCGTCTTGTCGCCGAAGAGCGCCTTGCCCTGCTGCTCGGCGATGGCGGCGGGAAGGAGCGCGAAGATGCGCCCGATCGTCGGCCGCTCGAGCTGCGCCACGCGAGCCCGGAACGCCTCTTCCTCGACCGGGTACTCGCGGAAGCGCGGGTGCGAGAGCACGAGATCCACCGCCTCCTCCACCTCCGCAGCGCTGAGTTCGCGGCCGACCTCGAAGCGCTCGAGCAGCGGCAGGAAGAACCAGGTCTCCGGCCCCACGGACAGGCGCGGGTGCTCGTTGAGCATGAGGCGCAGGAGCGTCGTGCCCGAGCGGTCCGCCCCGACGACGAAGAAGTGCGGGCTCGGTTTCTCAAGCATCGGTTGCCACTCCTGTTTCGTCGGCAGGCTCCGCTGAAGCCCGGCTGGCGGCGGCGGTGAGACGCCGCCAGGTCTGCAGCGGATGCGCGGGCAGGAGACACGTGGCGGCAATCAGGGTAGCGCCGAAGCACGCGGCAGCGAGGAAGAAGAGCGCCCAGGAATGGATCCAGCGCTCCGGCTGCGCCAGCGCGCCGACGCAGACGCCGCCTGCGCCGATAAGCAGCAGCGGGCCCTGCAAGCGCAGCCAATAGCGCCAGACGGGCTCGCCCATGGTTCGGCAGGCGATGAAAGGCGCGACGCAGGTGCGAACGAGCGTCGCCGCCACAGCGGTCCCCGCGGCGATTCCCGCCAATCCGAGATCGAACACGGTGACGAAGAGGATGGAGAGCGCGACGTTCAGGACGCCTTCGGTGAAGACGAGCAGGCTCAGCGTCGGCATGCGATTCGCGGCGCGCAGCAGCGGGCCGATGAGACCGCTGAACATGCCGAGAAACCAGCCCCAGGCGAGGATCTGCATCACCAGCGTCGCCGTGGCGAGGGGGCTGCGGCCAAGGGGTTCACTCCATTCATCCGTGGGCACGAGCGTGCCGCCCATCCAGAGCTGCATGAACGCCGGCGCGAAGACGATCATGCCCACGCCCGCGGTCATGGCGATCGACTCCTGGGCCGCCGCGCCGCGGTAGTACTGATCGATGATTCCCTCGCGATCGCCGAGCGCCTGCAGCTTGCTCAGGCGCGAGGTGTAGGGCGCGCCGAACTGACTGACGATTCCCTCGACGCGCGAGGCGAGCGTCGCGCCGACGGCGAAGACGGCGACCGTCTGGAAGCCGACGAAGAGCTTGGCGACGGCGAGATCGACTCGCGCGCGCAGGATGTAGGAGATCGTGATGAAGAGGCTCCATCCGGCGAAGACGCCCAGCACGCGCCCCGTCTTCGACAGATCCAGGTAGCGCCGCCCCAGCGGCGGCAGGCCGACCAGCGCGCGCCCGAGCAGCGCCACGCAGAGCAGGTTCAGCGCTTCGAGGATGGCGTTGGCGATGGCGAGATCGACGATCCCCGCGTCGAAACGCAGCAGCATGACGAGAAAGAGCGCAAAGCGTCCAATCTCCACGCCGAGCCCCACGAGGTGCACGGGCACGAAGCGCTCCTGCGCCGTCAGCACGGTGGCGAAGAGACCCGTCTGCATCGTCAGGACCAGCGCCACGAGCAGCCAGAGCAACAGCAGCCCGAGGCGCTGCGCCTGGTCCGCCGTCTCGGTCATCAGGGGCGTGAGCAGCGGCATCGAGGCGACGACGGCGGCGGCGATCAGCGCGGCAAGGAGCAGGCAGATGCACAAACCCGTGTTGAATTGCCGCGCGATTAAGTCCTCTTCACCCGTGGCGTACGAGCCGGCAAGGAACCGTTGCACCGCGCCGCCGATCCCGGCCTCCATCACGCCGAACCACCCGAGAATCATGGCGGCGAGGGACCAGAGCGCGTAATTCTCCTGTTGTACATGCGAAATGAGAACGGGAGTCAGGATCAGCCCCGAGAGCAGTTGCACGAGCGTGCGAATCTGCGGCACAGCGAGGTTGCGCGCCATCAGGCTGTGTCGAAGTCGTTGCAGCATCGCTCTCTAGCGTCCGGTGTCGGCGTCGCCGCCGCTGGTCCTCTCTTTCCCCAGCGGGGCGGGGGTGTTTTCCCGTTCGCCTTGTTAGGTCGATTCCCGGGAGGGGCGGGCGTGAATTCGAGTCGTGGCGAAACAGGATTTGGCCGATAAATCTTAGGGTCAACTCACCTAGACGACACAGATCGACTACCCTAAGCGGCGACATCAGGGAACGCCACTCCTTCACTCCATCGGCTCGCCTGGACATTCGATACACAGACGTGACCGAAGGACCGTCAACAGGGAACGAGGAGCCATGAACAAGACGGCACCCACCGAGCCCCCAGCGGCACTCGATTTCATTGGCGAACCGAGCGTCCCGCTGACCTACGGCCCGGCCGCCTCGCTCACGGAACTGCACCACTCCTTCGCGCTCGTCTACCAGCGGTATCGCGAGCGGCAACTGGTCGGAGACGTGAGCGGCCAGGTCTTTTTCGGTCTGCACCACGTGCTGCCACAGGCCGTGACGCTGGTCGGCAAGGTCGAGCACACCATCTTCACGACACTGACGGTCGTCATGGACGGCCCACTGGGATTGCCGCTTGACGCGGTCTTCCACGAGGAGCTTGATCGGCTCCGCGCGCAAGGCGCCGTGCTCGGCGAACTGGGCCTCTTCGCTGATCGACGCAAGTCGCTCACCCAGAGTCTCAACTCCATGCACGAGCTGTTCCGGCTCGGCCACTGGTACGTGGAGTCGAACAACTTCGACTTCGGCATGGTCGGCGTGCACCCGCGTCATGCTGCGTTCTACGAGCGCCTGCTCGGCTTCCGCATCGTCAGCGACGTCCGAGAACATCCCACGGTGCGCAACGCGCCGGTCGTGCTCCTCGCCTGCGAACAGGCGAAGCTCGGTCAGGCGGCCGAACGCTCCAAGTACGTGCGGCACTGGCTGCAGAATCCGGTGCATGCGTCCGTCTGGGAGCAGCGCTATCGCCCGACCATCCCCGACCTGGTGGCGCTCACCTCGTTGCGCGATATGCCCGACATGCTGGATCAGCTTCTGCCCTTCCACCGCTCGGCCGCTGAGGTGGCCGCTGAGCGCACGGAACGCTCGCGGCGGGTCGCGCGTCGGGTTCGCAAGGCCGGCTGAGGCTGCGTCCCCTGCCTCGTTCGACGATCATTTCTTCCCGGCCCTGCCGTGATGGTTGTCTTGCGGCGCGCGGCCCTGCGTGCGTCGGCGCGCCGGCCGATGCTGTGCGCAAACGAAAGCCGGCCCGCCCGGGTGGGCGAGCCGGCTGATGCGCGCTGCGTTGGGTTCGAGCGGCGTCAGTAGCCGTAGCCGCCGCTGCGATCGCTGATATCCGTGGCGCGGACGGCGGCGCCCGGCGCGCCGACCGCTCGCAAGGCTGGATCGACGGGGACGATCAGGTCCTGGATGGCGAACCCGACCGCCGCGAACGGGTTGGGCGGAACGAAGATGATGTCGCCTT
>CAZZPX010000038.1:0-12349 GCA_964655955.1 uncultured Phycisphaerales bacterium
AACCAGATCTTAATGATCGTTTTGGGAAGAACTCTCGTGTCCCCGAGCCGCTGCCCCCAACAGAAGCACGTCGACTTGGGGGAGAATCACACTGATATGAGGGGTTACTACCCTGCTTTGGGTGTAGCGTGACTGACGCAGACGCGAACTCGCTCAATAGCACCCCATCAATTCCGCGAGCCTCCGCACCGTGCGCCAATCGCGCATCGTGCCCGTCGTGTTCAGCACCACTTCGTCGCCGTCTCGGGAAGTGGGCAGCACAACTTCGATCTGAGGGCTGATGGCGCCATCGTCGTGTGGAACTCGCTCTATACGCCACAGCCGCCCGCACCCAACGGCGCCGGCCCAGTGAAGGCGCCCTGGGACTCGCGATTTCGTCGCTTCGTCCCAGGGCGCCTGCGCTGACCAGCCGTGCTGTGGAAACAGACGGGCCCCTGCTCGACGCGATGAAGCCACGGCTGGGGACCGCGCTTACGGGCACGGCTCGCCATACACCGCCAGCAGTTCGCCAAGGTCCGCCTGGTCGGTGTCGCCATCGCCATCGATGTCGCCGCCACCGTCGAGGTTGTAGTGCGCGAGCAATTCGCCGAGGTCGGCCTGGTCACGAAGCCCGTCGCCGTTGAGATCACCGGCGCAGGGCGTGGAGAGAGGAATCATGGCGTAGGCGCGGATCTCGCCGTTGAGTTCGCCCGTGCCGACGATGATGCCGTCTTCGCTGATTCCCTCAGCCGATGACGAGGTATTGTCGTCAAGGCCCCAGCCGGTGCCGGGTTCGAGCAGATCGGCGAGAGCATACGTCTGCGTTCCGTCATAGAGGAAGGGGACGGCGTAGACGCCCCCGGCTGTGCCCACCGCCCAACCGTCGGCGTTGACAGCGCGTGCGGACCCGAGGCTGGCGCCCGGCGGCAGGGGAATCTCGACGATGCCGCCGGCCGCGGTCCAGATGAAGGGCATGCCCTCGCCCTGGTTCATCATGCTTGAGCCGACGACATGGCCGGCGTTGCTGACGCCGAAGGCGATGGCGCCGTTGTCGCCGGGCAGAGCGCCGACCTCGAAAGCGGTGTCGGCGCTCATGTCGTAAACGAAGCCGACGTTGCGGGCACCGTCGGAGGGATCGATGCCGAAGCCGACGATGAGGCCCGCGTCATTGACGTCCAGAGCGGTGCGTATGAAGCAGCCTTCGGGAGTCTGGCGGGTTATGACGGTGGCAGAGTCGCCCTTATAAATGACGCCGTACTCGGAGTTGCCGGCGCCGATCGAGCCGACGGCGACGTCAGAGGCGTTGACGCCGAAAGCTCGGCCAAAGCTCTGGACAAAGGGCAGGGGCAACTGCGACACGACGCCGTTCTTCCAGATCAGAGGCAGCGGGTCAGCCCCCCAGGAGGTCGTTGCGCCGGTGCCGACGACTGTGCCGGCGTCATTGGCGGCGTTGCCCACGTTGTAGGGGCGGCCGGGATAGAGGGGAAGTGCGACGAGACCGCCCGCTTCGGTCCAACTGAAGGCCTGCATGGCGCTGCCCCAGGATCGGCCGGTGGCGACGCCGCCGGGTGAGACGCCGAATCCCGGAGAGGCAAAGTCGGCGGGATCGATGAGGCCCAGGTCGATGATGGTGTACTGCGGCGGCGCGGCGAGTGAGACGATGGGGCAGACGGCGCCGGTGCTCAGCACGAGCACAGCAAGTGTCGAGTGACGCATTGGAGGCATCTCCTTGAAGGTGGGGTCCACGCTCGGGGATCAACTCCCGTCGAGCCGTGACCCGTGCAGGTGAATGTACAGCGGCATCGGCGGCAGGCGTCAGTTTTTACGTAAAAAATGTCAAAATATCGTCCTCACGCCCCCTCTTCGGGGTATGCTTGACCCATGCATGTGCCCAGCAGTGCCTCTTCGGTTGATCACGTTGACGCCCGGATTCGCCCTGTGGGCAGCCGTCTGGCCCACTCGCTCCAGGCCCTGCTGGAGGCAATCCCGGGAGCCCCCCACAAGCCCACGCCCCTCTCCCGGCGGCTGGGAATGAACCGCGTCACCACCAGCCGCGTCCTCAACGCCATTACCCAGGCGGACGCCTGCGAGGTGCTGCAGCGGCTGCCGGGCCCCGAGTCGCTGCGGGCCCTGACGGAGGGAGCCGCGCGCCTCTCGGTCGAGGAGCGTCTCATCGAGCAGGCCGCCGACGCGATCCGGCGCTTCGAGGAACTGATTCGCGAGGAGTTCGGCACGCGCGGGGCGCTGAATGCGGCGATCAGTCCCGCCCATCCGGAGACGGATCTGCGCTTCGCTCAGTCGAGCCGCTACCAGGCGTTCAAGGGGATGCGTGAGGTTCTGGGCGTCAGTGCAGAGACCTGGCTGACCTGCATGCTCTTCGCGCCCGACGCCAGCTCGCCGGACATGCTGTCGATCTCTTCCATTCAGGGCGCGCTGGGGATGCGTCGGCTGCGGCCGGACGTGGAGGTGTACTTCACCTCCGGCCGTCCGCGGCGTCCGGTGGAGGACCCGGCTGCACTTCGCGCCGAACCCGTGGATCTCAGCGACCTGTATACCAACCAGCCCGCGGCGCTGGAGACGCACGTGGCGGGCGGACAACTGGTGCATCGGCTGGCGCACTACGAACTGGGCAGGCGCGCCCTCGTCGACATGCTCATTGTCAGTCACGAGGATCGGGCGGCACGTCGCTACGCCACGGCGGAGCGACCGCTCGGCGGCGCGATCGTCGTGCCCGACGTCCCCGTCAAGACGCTTCTCTTCGACGTGCTGCTGCACGCGGGCGCCTTCGCGGGAGCGACGCCGGAGTTGTTCGTCTACCGTTGCAGTCCGCTGGGGGCGGCGAACCCATGTGATGCCAGCCGTGACGTGGATCGTGTGCCCACGCCGGAGCGCATCGAATCGCCGACTGACGCAGCGACGCGATTCGACGTGCAGGAGATCCCCCACTACGCCGCGATGATCGAGCGCGTCGCGCGCCTGGCGTCGCTGGAGCCGCAGGCCCTGCGGGTGTTCCGTTTCAAGATTCTCTATCCGCTCTACGGTTTTCAGTACGTCATGGCGTTTCCGGCGCCGCAGCGGCCCTCGTCTAGCTGCGACGCGCCGAGTTACTCTCGACCATCTCCGCGAGCTTGAGCACCGTGCGCCAGGTGCGCACGGTGCTTGTCGTGCCGAGCGCCTTGTCGAAATAGTCGTTGGTGAGCTTCGTGCGGGCGACGCCTTCGGGCAGGTGCAGATAGATCTCCCGTCCCATTACCGCAAACACATCGCCCGGCGAGCGGTTCGGATCGAGCGATTCAACCGCTGCCCTGTGAGGCTTTCTGGCGAGGAAGGCGACGTGCAGCTTCGACTCGTCCGCGTCCCCGCCGCGGAAGGGGACGCTGGCGATGGCGTCCGCAAGCTCCTTCGCCGAGCGGGTGATGACGGGGGAAGTGATGTTGAATCGCTGTGCGATCGCTTCTTCAACGCAGCGCGACACCTGTTTCGCGAGAGCGCGCGGGGCGCTGAAGACGACGTTGCCGCTCTGAATGTAGGTGCGCACATCCTCGCAGCCGCACGCCTCGAAGATCGCCGCGAGATCGCGCATCGCCAGTTTGTTCCTGCCGCCCACATTGACGCCGCGCAAGAGCGCGATATGCGTCTGCAACCTGGCTGCGCGCGAGCGTGTGGCGGAGTCGACCATGCTGCCTGCGAGTATAGCCACTGCCGCGACCTGCTCCCCACAGGCCGGCCGCTCAGGGAATGCAGCAGCGGCGGCCCGGCGTTCGCCCCAGCGCCGAAGATGCGGAACGGCCAGCCCCGGCGCAGCCGCCCGCATGGCGGTGGAGATCGCGGCACGTTCGCGCCTAGCAATACCCAGGTGCTGCGCGCTCCCCTGCGCGCCTGCGCCGCTGTAGTACCGCACGACGCTCGCATTCCGTCTGACAAGGAGATCGATCATGCACACCCCTCGCACCGCTGCGCTCTTCGTGGCGGCATCGCTGAGCGCGTTCGCCGCGCCCGCGACCACCCTCGCCGCCCGGACCGCGGAAGTGGACCGGGCGCTGGAGACGGCGTACGCCCTTTCCACCGCCTTCGAACACGCTGCGGACACCGTCGCACCCTCGGTGGTCAACGTCCGCGCCGCTGTACGCGTAAGCGGCGGACGGCAGTTACCACAGTTTCCCCAAGACTCACCCTTCCGCGAATTCTTCGGCGACGACTTCTTCGAACGCTTCGGTGCGCCGAACCAGCCGCGCGGGCGCGACTGGGTGCGCCGGGGACAGGGCAGCGGCTTCATCGTCTCGCAGGACGGGCTGATCCTGACCAACAATCACGTCGTCGCCGACGCCGAGGAAGTCGTCGTGCGCCTGCACGACGAGCGCGAGTACGAGGCGGAGATCGTCGGCGTCGATCCGAGCACCGATTTGGCGCTCATCCGTATCGACGCGGAGGAACTGCGGCCGGTCGAGTTCGGCGACTCGGATGAACTGCACGTCGGGGAATGGGTCGTCGCCGTCGGCAATCCGTTCGCGCTCGACTTCACCATCACGGCCGGCATCGTCAGCGCCAAGGGGCGCTCGCGCGTGGGCATCGCCGACTATGAGGACTTCATCCAGACGGATGCGGCAATCAACCCGGGAAACAGCGGCGGCCCGCTGGTCAACCTGCGCGGCGAGGTGGTGGGCGTCAACACCGCCATCGCCACGCGCAGCGGCGGCAACATGGGAATCGGCTTCGCCATTCCCAGTGAACTCGCCCAGAACATCCTGCACAGCCTGCGCGAGACCGGCACCGTCACGCGCGGCTGGCTCGGCGTCGGCATCCAGGATCTCAACGCCGGCCTCGCCCAATCATTCGACTTTGAAGGAACCGCTGGCGTACTCGTCTCCCAGGTGCAGCCGGACAGCCCCGCGGACAAGGCGGGGCTCCGCGCCGGCGACATCATCGTCTCCTACAACGGCGAGAGAGTCAGCAACATGGCGCGGCTTCGCCTCGAAGTCGCGCAGACCCACCCGGGCGACGCCGTCGAGATCGCCATCTTCCGCGACGGCAAGCGCCGCACGCTCGAGGTGAAGATCGGCGAACTCGACGCTGAGGCACAGGTCGCGGCCAGCGCCGACGCGCTGGGCGAAGAATTGGGACTGCAATACCGCGATCTCACGGAAGAACTCGCCGCACGCCTGGGAGTCGACCTGGACAGCGGCGTCGTGGTGACGGGCGTGGAGCCGCTCAGCGCCGCCGCCCGCGCGCAGTTGCAGGTGGGCGATGTGATCGTCGAAGTCCTGGGGAAGCGCGTGGACAGCGCCCGCGACTTCCGGACGGCGCTTGCGAACGCCAGCCTCGAGCGCGGCGTGCGCCTTACCGTCCAGACGGGCGGCAGCCGTCGCTACGTGTTCCTGCGCCAGCACGCGAGCGATGACTGAGCCGGCAGCGAGTGGCGACAGGCATCGGTAGGCTGCAATAGAAAGCGCAGCACGCTTCAACACCGAGTGCCATATCGCCTTTGTCTGGCCCGTGGCAGCGAGGCGCATCGCTACGATGTCGCCCTGAAACGGTCCGCGGCCGATTCGGAATGAGGCGTGCATGAAGAGACGAAGACAACGCGTGCGCTGGATGTCACTCTGCCTGCTCGGGGCCGGCCTGGGCGCGCTGGTGCTGGTCGGCTGCGAGCGCAGCGGCAGCTTCGATCACACGCCGGGGAGAATCAGCCTCGACGCTGAACCGGCCCACCTCGAGGGCGACTGGTGCGGCGACCTCTTTCTCGTCACCGCCACAATCAACGGGCGCGGCCCCTTGACGCTCCTGCTCGATACCGGCGCGAGCGTCACCGTGCTCGATGACGACACGGCGCGCCTCATGCCCGATTCCCTGCGCGCGACGAACCGCCACACCCGAGGCGGGGGCGGCGGCAGAGTCGCCTACCTGGCCGCCCTGCATGTCGACTCGCTCACCTCCGGCGGCGTTGCGCTCTACGACTTCGACGCCGCCGTCCTCGATCTCGAGCAGTTCACGCCGATTCTCGGCCGCCTGGACGGCGTCCTCGGCTACAGCGCCCTGCAGGGCTCGACCTTTGCGATCGACTACGCGGAACGCAGCGTGCAGGTCAGCGGCAAACGTCTCGATCCCGACGCGCCGCGCGGCGAACACGAAGCGTGGTTCCAGTACAACAATCGGCTGCGGCCGGGCGTGCTCGTCGAAGCGGCCGGCAGGCGCTTCCCCGTGCTGGTGGACACCGGCTCGAGCAGCGGCTTCGCCTTCAAGCCGTTCGACGACCTGCCGCTCGCGACCGAACCGATCGTCCTCTCCGCCTCGCACAACATCGATGCGGTCGTCATGAAGCGCGCCGCGCGACTCGACGGCGACATCCAGCTTGGACCGATTCGCTTTCGGCGGCCGATCGTCGCGTCCGACGTCAAGGGCAACAAGTTCGGTACGGAAGCCATGACCGGTCGTCGCTGGACGTTCGACACTGCGGCGCAGCACATCCGCATCGACGCCGGGCCGCCTGTCGTCGACGCCGAGCCGCTCGAATCCCTGGGCTTCGTGCCGACGCTGACGCCGATCGGCCTGGAAGTCCTGCATGTGCACGAGCAGCGACCGGCGGCTGCGGCGGGGCTGCGCGTCGGCGACGTCATCGTGGCGCTCAACGGCGTCCCGGCCGGCGAATTCAGATGCGAGGGCATCTCGCGGGCGATCGACCTGGCCGATCCCGTCCTCGTGAATGTTCTGCGCGAAGGCGAGGCGGTCCAACTCGAACTGCGCACCTTCGTCGTCATTCCCTGACGCACTGAGGTCGAACTGACAGGACGCCCCGACTCATCTCGGCGCGTCCTTGTCCTTCTTCTTATCTGCGGCGCGCTCAGCCCGGCTCACCCACGCCGCGCTCGGGCGCATCGGGCGGCTCGACCGGCGTGGGCGGCGCCTTCTCCGTCGGCGTCACGCCCTGCACCGGCTCGATCGGCAAGCCCTCCGTGCTCGGCGCCTCGGGCGCCCGCAGACGCAGCGCCAGCGCCTGGGCCTGCCGGCTGTAGTCGATCGATTCGCCCAATAGGCGCGCCGATTCCTGGTCGGCGTGGAAGCCCATGGAATTCTCGCTGCTGATGTAGTCCAGACGCCACATCGCCTTCGTCTGCAACTCGAAGATCGGGGCAAGCTGTTCAGCCGTCGCGCCTGCCGCCTGCGCTTCGCGAATGGCGTCGAGCATGTCGGTCATGGCGCCGGCTGCGCGTCCCATGAGCGCCTTGGTGCGATCCTGGATGTCGTACACCTTGTCGAGAAGCTCCTGCTCGGGGACGTTGTGACACGTCTGGCAGGCATTGTTGATGTTGAGCAGCGGGCTGCGCACCCAGTGATCGCTGACCTTCATCGCGCCTTCGCGCTGGTAGGGCATGTGGCAGTCGGCGCAGCTCACACCGCTTTTGGCGTGCACGCCCTGGGACCACAACTCGAACTCCGGGTGTTGCGCCTTGTAGATGAGCGCGCCGGTTTCTCCGTGCTTGTAGTCGTGGAAGGGCTCGCCGTTGGGGAAGGTGGTTTCCGCCCAATGCCTCTCGAGTTCCTCCGCCTTCAGGCCGTGGCTCCAGGGAAACTCCAGCGTCATCTTGTTGGCGCAGTAGTACTCGACGTGACACTGCGCGCATACGAAGCTGCGCATCTCCTGGCGCGTCGCCAATTCGTTCGGATCGTACGGCTCGCCTCGGTCGCCCTGGCGCCAGCGGTCGATGCTGGGCATGTGCGGCACGGGCTTGTCGCTCTCGGCGAGCATGGCGATGCCGTTGATGAACCCGGGGCGCGTGATGCGGATCTGCATGTTCCGCGGGTCGTGGCAGTCGACGCAGGAGACGGGATGCCCTTCTCCCATCTGCGTCATGTCGGGGTGGCCTTCCATGGGAGGCGGGGGCTCGGTCGGCTGGTTGGCGGGCGTGGCGGTCTTCGTCGTCGTGCCGCCGGGGAAGAGCGGCGTGTGCTCGCCGGGCGTGCCGTCCGGCGTCTTGAGCAGCTCCGCGTGCACCTCCTGATACGGGCGCGTGCTGACCAGTTCGAAGCCGCGCATGACGGCGGGCATGTTGAAGTCCGCGGCGAGCGTCTCGGGCGTCACCTCCTGGCCCATGTCCGCCATGCCGATGCGGCGATAGGTGGGGATGATGGACGAGTGGCAATGCAGGCAGGCCCCGCTCTGCTGCCGCTTGGTGACGCGCTCGGTCACCTCCTGGTCATAGAGCATGTAGGCGTGGCCGCGGCGCTCGCGGTAGTCGATGCTGAAGGCGTAGCCGGCGTACAGCCGGCGCAGCCAGGGGCTCTCCTCGAGCTTGCTCTCCGGCATGGCGCTCGAACCGCCGTAGCGCGTCTCGGTGACGTCGACAGTGCGTCGGTAGGCGTCGAACTGGTTGGGCCAGTTGGTGCCCCAGGGGACGGGATCGGTGCTGATCTCGGTGACGTCGACAAGGCGCACGAACTGCTGCCGCGCCTCCTGCTTGCGCTCGACCATGGTGACGAGCACGGCGGTGACGACGAAGGTGACGACAGCGATGATGACGAGCAGCCCGGCGAGCACGAGAATCGGCCGGCGCTCGCGCCGCGCGGGCGCGACGGGACGGGCGGGCTCGGGCCTGCGGGTGGAACGTTCGTCGCGAGGTTCAGCGTTCATCGTGGTCTCCTGCGCTGATCGTGTGGTCGCCGGGCGCTCTCAGCGCTGCGCGTGGCCGACATCGGTGTGGCAGTGAATGCAGGCGAGCATGTCGCCGCCCGGCTCCGCGGGGAGCATCTGGTGCACCAACTCCGCGTGACAATGCAGGCAGGCGTTGTGCGTGACACGGCGATTGCGCGGCTTGATGCGCAAGGGCTCGGGGAAGTTGCCGGTGGTGAAGGCGAGGGAATGAAAGAAGCCGTTGTCCGCCTTGGTCACCCACTTGCCCGCGAAGTTGTGCGGCAGGTGGCAGTCGTTGCAGACGGCGACGTGCTGGTGGCTGGACTTCGCCCACGAGTCAAAGTGGTCGTCCATGATGTGACAGTTGGCGCAGGCGGCGGGATCGTTGCTCAGGTACGCCCAGCCGTCCCCGTAGCCGAAGGTGAACGCCCCCAGCCCGCCCGCCACGCCCAGTCCCATGGCGGCGGCGAGCGGCAGGATCCCGACTCCCGCCAGACGACCGCGTCGGCGGGATGCCCCCGGCGGCGTGCGTGTTGTGTGTGACCTGGGCATGTCGGCTCCCGGTGGCGTGCGCTGCGCTTCAGTTAATTGATGAGCAACCTTTCCGGAATATACCACCCTGAGATCCGTCGAGCAATGGGTGAAGCACCCACGCGCCTCTGTTGAGGAAGCTGAGTCTTCACTCAGCGGGAGCGCTGTGGGAAGACTCGTCGTGGGGGATAGGTTTGCCGTGCGGATCCGCAGCGGGCCCGGTGCGCGGACCGACGTCGAGGTATTGCAACTGAGTCGCAGTCTCGTGTACATGGTCCGGCGCGGCACCCAGTTCGCTGACGAGATAGCTCTCCCACAGCCGGTGACGCCGAATCACCTGTCGCGCCGCCGCCCCGCCCGCCTCGGTCAGCGAGACGCCGCCCTCGTGCCGCGCGATCAGGCCGCGCTTTGCGGCCCGCGCCAGGGCGGGGTGCAGCGAGTGCGCGGGCAGCAGCGCCGCCAGCCGCGCCGGTTTCGGCGACGTCTCACCGGTTTCGCCGAGTCGGTGCAGCGCCGCGAGCAGGCTGTCGACCGCTGCGGCCCGGCCCAGCGCGCGCCGGCGCAGCAGCCGGGCCACCACGCCGTGCCGCGGCGACAGCACCACCGCCGCCGCCAGCAGCAGCCCGGCGACCACCGCCATCGACCCGGCGGCGTTGACCGAGTCCTTGCCGAAGAGCCCCGGCACGAGCGTCGCCGCGAAGTATCCCCCCACGCCGCTCAAGAGCGCCATCACGATGCTCACCAGGATCTGCGAGCGCAGGCGGTCCGTCAGCAGCCGCGCCGTCGCCGCCGGACAAACCAGCATCGCGATCACCAGGATCGATCCCACCGCCTCGAAGGACGCCACGGTGGCGGCGGCGACGAAGATCATCAGGAGATAGTGCAGCAGCGTGGCGCTGAAGCCCTGCGTCGTCGCCAGCTCCGGATCGAATGCCGCGATCCGCAACTCCTTGAACAGCACACCCACGAAGGCGAAGGCAAGCACGCACATCAGCGCCAGCGTCGTCACCTGCCGCGGCACCGCCTGGAGCGTCGACCACTGCATCAGTCCGGCGAAAGTCTCGGGCGCGCCGTACCAGGCGAGCGCCTCGAGCTGGCCGTGCAGCACGCATTCCGCGTCGAGGTCGACGTGCCGCACCGCGGCGCGCTCGATGAGCAGCACGCCGAGCGCAAAGAGGACGCTGAAGACGACGCCCATCGCCGCGCCCGGCTCGACCCGCCCGAGTTTCTTCACGAGTTCGACGAGGACGACCGTGGCGACGCCTGCGATCGCCGCCCCGAGAAACATGACGAGGGGGCTGCGCGTGGAGGCAACGAGAAAGGCGATGACCAGCCCGGGCAAGACGCTGTGGCTGATGGCGTCGCCCATGAGGCTGAGCCGGCGCAGGACGAGGAAGTTGCCGAGCACGCCGCACGTCACCGCCGCCAGCACCCCGGCCAGCAGCGGAAAGAGATCCAGCGCGATGTCGAAGAGCATCATGCGTTCCCCCTTCCGCCGCGCGCCCCCGCCACCTCGATGCCGCGCCGCGCCAGCGCCCGCTCCAGTTCCGCGACAAGTCGCTCCGAGAGCACGTGTTCAACCTGGTCGACGGACCAGTCAACGTGGCTGGGCGCGACGTCGGCGTAGCTGACCAGGTACTGCTCCCACAGCCGGTGATTGCGGCTGACCCGCGCCCCGCGCTGAAGTCCGGCGTCGGTCGGCACGACGTCGCCCGCCTGCACGCGCGCCTGCCCGCGACGGCGCAGCGAGCGGAAGACGAGCGGGCGCAGCCACGGCTGCCAGGCGCGCAGCGCCGCGAGACGATCGATCTCCGCGCGGGTGAGCAGCGCTTCGCCGCCCTGCCGGGACTTCTCGTAGGCCAGTTCGAGCACGTGATCGCGCGCGATGCGCAGACGCCGGCGCAAGCGCCGCGCGCCGGCCGCGATCACCCCGCGCTTCGGCGCCAGCAGCATGCTCGCCGCAAAGACGGCCCCTGCGGTGAGGACGATCACGGCCCCGGCGGGCTTGCGCGGCAGGAGCGCCGACACCACGGATCCGAGGTAGCCGCTCAGCGCCCCGGTCACGCCGGACAGCACCACGAGCAGCCACAGGCGATCCGTCCAGAAGCGGGCGGCGACGGGGGGAATGATGAGCAGGGCGACGACGAGGATGAGCCCCACCGCCTGCAGCCCTGCCACCGTCACCACCACCACCAGCGCCATCATGAACAGATCGACCAGCGACACCGGCCAGCCTTCCACGCGGGCGAACTCGTCGTTGAAGCAGACGATGCGGAATTCCTTGAGAAAAAGCAGCGTCGCCAGCAACGCCGACAGCGCGATCGCCCCCATCAGCACCGCGTCCAGCACGCTCATCGCCGCGGTCTGGCCGTAGATGAACTTGTTGAGACCGGCGGCGTTGGCGGCGGCGTTCTTCTGGATGTAGCTGAGCAGCACGATCCCCGCGCCGAAGAAGACGCTCAGCACAATGCCGATCGCGGCGTCCTCGCGCAGGCGCGTCGTGCGCAGGAGCGCCTGGATGCAGAGCACGCCGACAACGCCCGTCGCCGCCGCACCCACCAGCAGCACTGGCAGCGAACGCCCCTGTGCGCCCAGCGCCAGCGCCGCGAGGAACGCCAGCCCGATCCCGGGCAGCGTGGCGTGGCTGAGCGCATCGGTCATGAGGGAGCGCTTGCGCAGCAACGCAAACACGCCGACGATCCCCGCCGCCAGACCCAGCAGCATCGTTCCCAGGATGACGATGTTGGTGTTATATCCGCCCTGCAGGAACAGCGTCTCGAGAATCTGCCCGCGCGTCGGCCAGTCGTCCACCACGTCGGCGATGGATGCGGGAGCCCTGCGCTCGACTGCGGCCTGCGCGAGAAGCAACACGATCAGCCTCCGCCCGAAGCGGCGCGCGCCACCGCTTCCGCCGCTTCCGACAGGAGCGTCAATCGCCCGCCGTACGTCTTGTGCAGGTTCTCCTGCGTGAACACCTCTTCGACCGCCCCCGCCGCCACCACGCGCATGTTCAGCAGGATGACGTGATTGAAGTACTCCGGTACCGATTGCAGGTCGTGGTGCACGACGATGACGCATTTGCCGCCTGATTTGAGTTCGCGCAGCACCTCGACGATCGCGCGCTCCGTCGCCGCATCCACGCCCGCGAACGGTTCATCCATGAAGTAGAGATCCGCCTCCTGGGCGAGGGCGCGAGCGAGAAAGACACGCTGC
>CAZZPX010000039.1:0-12343 GCA_964655955.1 uncultured Phycisphaerales bacterium
GCTCGCGGTGGCGGAGGAGGTGGTGCGGATCATGGATGCATACAAGGACACGCGGCAGGCGCTGCACTGCGTGAATTGACGCGGCGTCAGCGAGTCGATCGATAGCACACTTCACAGAGAAAGACAGCCATGAGCGAGCGCATCTACAACTTTTCCGCCGGTCCCGCCGTTCTTCCCGAACCGGTGCTCAAGCAGGCGCAGCAGGACATCTGGGACATCGCCGATTCGGGGATCGGCATCATGGAGCACAGTCATCGCGGCGCGGTGTACGACAAGGTGCACGCGGACACGATCATGAATTGCCGCAAGCTCGCCAACATCAGCGAGGACTACGAGATTCTCTTCCTGCAGGGGGGCGCCTCGACGCAGTTCTTCATGGTGCCGATGACCTTCCTCGGCGAGGGCAAGACCGCCGACTACATCAACACTGGCGAGTGGTCCCAGAAGGCGATCAAGGAGGCGAAGCGATTCGGCAACGTGCACGTCGCCGGCTCGTCGGAGGAGGCGAAGTTCTCCTACATCCCCGGCGATGCCGAGATCAAGTACTCCGAGAAGCCCGTCTACGTGCACATGACCTCGAACAACACGATCTACGGCACGGAGTGGAAGGTCGAGCCGAAGATCCCCGGCGGGGCCTTCCTCGTCTGCGACGCCAGCAGCAACATCTACAGCAAGCCGATCGACGTAAGCAAGTACGGCCTGATCTACGCCGGAGCGCAGAAGAATCTCGGGCCGTCCGGGGTGACGCTGGTGATTTTGCGCAAGGATCTCTTGGAGCAGGCGAATCCCGACCTGCCGACGATGCTGCGTTATCGCACGCACGTGGAGAAGAATTCACTCTTCAACACGCCGCCGACGTTCGGCATCTACATCATGGGCGAGATCTTCAAGTACATCCTGAAGATGGGGGGTCTGGAGGCGATGGCGAAGCACAACCAGGAGAAGGCGGGGCTGATCTACGACGCGCTTGCCGACTCCGCGTTGTGGGAGCTTCCCGCGCGGGCGGGCAGCCGCTCGAACATGAACATCTGCTTCCGCACCGCGTCGGACGATCTGAACGCGATGTTCATCAAGCAGGCGCTGGAGCAGGGGATGTCGGGTTTGAAGGGACACCGCTCGGTCGGCGGCATGCGTGCGAGCGTGTACAACGCCTTTCCCAAGGAAGGTTGCCGGGCCCTGGCGCAGTTCATCCGCGATTTCGCCAAGAAGCACGGCTGAGGGCCGGCGGGTCGAGCGGGTGTTGCAGGCGGACGAAAGAAGCCGCGAGCGACGGGTGTCGCTCGCGGCTTGGTAATTTCCAGGGGCGTTGCGGGCGCAGCGTACGCTGCGCTGTGGTCGGGCTACGGGCAGGGGACGCCGTAGACGCCGAGCAGCGCTCCGAGGTCGGCCTGATCGGTGTCGCCGTCGCCGTCGATGTCGCCGCCGTCGTCCACGCCGTACGAGGAGAGCAGCTCGCCGAGATCGGCCTGATCGCGCAGGCCGTCGCCGTTCAGATCGCCCGGGCAGCCCTGCGGGATGTCGAGGGCGATGTCGAAGGAGAAGGGATGCAGCTCGCCGTCGGTGTAGGCGGCCGTCGACTGTCCGCTGAGCGCCAGCAGCGTGCCGGAAGTCACCGTGAACCGTGCAATCGTGTAGGTTCCCGTCCCCGTGTCGGGCGTGTCGAACCAGATGGCGCTCATGGTGTCGGGCGTGACATCAGGGCCGAGCGCGAAGCCCGGAGCCGTGAAGTTGGGAGCGCTGAAGAAGCTGTCGAATTCCAGGCTGGGGAACGTCGTCCACAGGTTCTGCTGCGGCACGTCTGCGTCGAAGGCCGGGTGCTGGTAGAAAGCGCCGTCCACTGAGGCGGTGGCGTCCGTGCTCGTCCAGTCATCCCCGTCAGTCATCACGACCTGAAGGTCGAAGCACTGCGCCGCGGCGAGCGAGGGATCATCCGTCTTGGCGGCGGTGGAGATGGGAACTTCGACGACCTGATGTTCAATGGTCGGGTCGGGCGGGTTGTACGCCAGGTCGACGGCGGCGAAGGCGTTGACGCGGCCGTACCCGTACTGCTGATCCCAGCCGGGCGCGCCCTTGTCGTCGGCGGTGCTTTCGATGATCTGCCTCACCTCGTCGCTGCTGAGTGCCGGATTGGCGGCGCGTACGAGGCAGGCGACGCCGGCCACGTGCGGACAGGCCATCGACGTGCCGTCAAAGTAGGTGTAGCTGTTGAGTCCGCCGTTGAAGATGTCATCGATGCAGGAGTAGACGGAGACGCCCGGCGCGACGACGGACATCTGCGGACCGGTGGTGGTGAAGCTGGCGAGCAGGTCGCGGTTGTCGGTGGCGCCGACGGCGATGGTGTTCGCCCAGCGAGCCGGGAAGAAGATCTGCGCGCCGGGCGTGTTGCCGGTCGCGGCGCAGAGCACCATGTCGGCGGCGTGGGCGTAGTTGATGGCGTTCTCGAAGTAGCTGATGCCGTCGGGATACCCCAGGCTCATGGAGCCGACGTGGGCGCCGTGGTCGGCGGCCCAGATGACGCCGTTGGCGCACTGCGTCTCCGTGCCCGAACCGAGATCGTCGAGCACCTTGACGGGCAGGATGCGTGTGCCCCAACTGACGCCTGCCACGCCTTGTCCGTTGTTGCTCTCGGCGGCGGCGATACCGGCGCAGTGCGTGCCGTGCGAAATGAACCAACTGTCATCGTCGTCGCTGGAGCCGTCCTGCGCGTTGTAGCCGGACAACAGCTTGTCGTTGAGATCGGGGTGGCTGTGGCTGACGCCGGTGTCGATGAGCGCCAGGATCACCGCCGGGTCGCCAGTCTCGAGGTCCCAGGCCTCCGGCGCGTCGATGTCCGCGTCGGGTGTGCCGACCTGTCCCCCGATGTTCTGGCCGGTGTTGTGCAGGCCATACTGATTGCCGAAGTAGGTGTCGTTGGGGAAGGTGCTGAGCAGCCCGCCGATGCCGTCGATCTCGGCGCTGCGCACGCCGGCGTGCCGCGCGAGGGCCCGCGCCAGCGCCGGGGTGTCGGATCCCACGGGCACCTGCACGGTGTAGTAGTCCAGCAGATGAAACTGAGCGGCGAGATCGGGGTGGGCGGGGACGAACGGCAGTGTTCGCTCAATACCGATGACATTCCAGGCGGCGAGCACAGCGGAGAAGTCCGAGTCGACCACCTCGCCCGCGTCGTTGACGAGGGCATAGCCGGCCTGGGCGATCTCGACGGGCCGGACCCCTTCGGACAAGCGCAGGATGACGTGGGTGGAGGCCCACCCGCCGCGCACATCGGGCGCTCGGCGCCATTCCGCCTGGCCGGCCGCGACGCCGTCTGTCTGAGCCGCGTTCCCCGGGGCCGCGGTGATCCCCATGACGATCAGCGCCGCGATGGCGAATCTGCCTGATTGCATGCTTCTTCTCCTCGATGCGAAATGCACTGTGATGCGAGAAAATCGCGCCTTGATCTCCGTTTTAATCTGCCCCGGAACCGCGTTCTGTCAAGTCGCGTTGTCGCGAATGGGCGGAGAGAGTCATCCGGACGAGGCTCGAAACCGGCACAACGTCGCGCTACTCGCAGCGGGTGCAGCAGCACGCGATTGGCATCGGCGCGCGGAGGCGGCATGCGTGCTGCGCGCGGATGAAAGAAGCCGCGAGCGACGGGTGTCGCTCGCGGCTTGGTATTACTCGGGGGCAGTGCGTGCGCGGTATGCGCTGCGCTTGTGGTCGGGTTACGGGCAGGGGACGCCGTAGACGCCGAGCAGTTCGCCGAGCTCGGCCTGATCGGTGTCGCCGTCGCCGTCGAGGTCGCCGCCATCGTCCTGGCCGTAGGAGCCGAGCAGGTGGCCGAGGTCGTACTGGTCGCGCTGGCCGTCGCCGTTGAAGTCGCCGGGGCAGTCGACGAGGTCGAGCGCCATGAGGACGGCCGCGTAAGCGTCGATCATGCCGTAGCCGTACGTGTTGTCCTTGCCGTTCGAGCCGAGGTCGTAGGCGGTGTCATAGATGATCTGCATCATCTCCTCGGGTGTGAGGTTGGGGTTGGCCTCGCGCATAAGGGCGATGACGCCGGCCACGTGGGGACTGGCCATGGAGGTGCCGTCGGAGTTCCAGTAGCTGCCGCCGGGCACGGAGGAGCGGACGCTGACGCCGGGCGCGGCGATGTCGGGCTTGATGGCGGTCGAGCCGTCGGGCGTGCAGTTGGAGGGGCCGCGCGAGGAGAAGTAGGCGATGTTCCAGTTGGGGTCGTAGGCGTCGACGGCGGCGACGGCCATGGTGTGGTACTCATCGGTGGCGCGGTCGCCCGGCCGGCGCAGCGTGTAGGGGCTGGATCCCTCGTTGCCGGCGGCGAAGACCATGGCGATGCCGGCCGCCTGGCAGTTGTCCAGGAAGCTCCAGAAGGTCTGGTCGCAGGCGGGGTAGCCGTGCCAGGAGGTGAGTCCCCAGGAGTTGGAGCAGACGGCGGGGACGTCCCAGTTGGTGCCGGGGTCGCCGTCGGGATCGATGATCCACTGGAAGGACTCGATGGCGTCGGAGACGGTCTGGGAGATGCTGGCGCGGTCGATGGCGCCGGCGGAGATCCAGTAGGCGCCCGGCGCGACGCCGACCTCATCGCCCGGGGCTCCGCCGCAGACCGTGCCCATGGTGTGCGTGCCGTGCCAGCCGGCGTCGAAGGGGAAATTGTTGTTGTAGGTGTAGGGATCGAGCCAGGCCCACTCGGGATGGCCGGCGTATTGCGGGAGCGTGCCGGCCCAGCGGCTGGCCAGCGCCGGATGGTTGCCGTCCACGCCGGTGTCGACGGTGCTGACGAGCACGCCCGCACCGGTGATGCCCAGGGCCCAGACGTCGTCGGCACGAATCGCCTGGACGCCCTGCTCAGCGGCGCGCGGGCCGTCAGCGTCATCCTGCTTGCTCGACTTGACGGGCGCGACCAGTTCGATGTGGTAGTCCGGATAGATCTGGCCGACGTCGAGGCGCTCTGCCAGCGCCTCGATGAACGCGGGCCGCGCGTCGATGTGGATCAGGTTGGCGACCCAGAAGGGCTGGAATTCGGCGACGTCGCCGCCCGCCACGCCGTTCTGCAGATGCGTCACGAGCGCGCCCTGCGAACGATCCGCGAGGCTGTGCAGCGAGCGCACGACCAGTTCGTGGCGGGCCGGCATGCCGAGGCGCTGTGCGTCGGCGACGGCGGTGAGCGCCTTGGCGTCGAGCTGTTCGTCGAGATACACCAGCACGGAGAGGGTCTGGTTCGGTTCGGCGTCCGCGAGCATCCGCTGGAGTTCGGGGTCGATAATGTCGGCTTGGGCCGCACCGGCACACAGGGCCAGCAGTGCAGCCGCGGCGACGTTCGGCCGCCGATCGGTCATGAGGCGCATCGTCATTCGGGTTCTCCTCTGTCGTTGCAAAGCGGGCGTTCGCGGCCCGCGGTTAGGGCGCTCAGAGCGCCGCGCTCGTGCCGGGCTACATCGCCATCGGCAGGCACGGCGTCCCCAGCTCGAAGAATCGACTTACCGGATATCCGTGCCCAGAACAGGCGCGGAGGAACCGGCAGGCAGTTCAAATGACAGGATGACACCAGGTGGCCAGCCCTGCAAGCGAAAAGCGGTGAAGTCAGCAAGACAATGGCTGGCGGCGACGAAGGCGTCGCTGCGCAGTGCGGCCTGCCACGCCTCGCCTCTGCGCTTGCTTCAGGTCTTGCCAATCCGAATTGCGAGCAGCGTGATGTCGTCCGGGCGCGCCTGCAGACCGGCGAAACGGCGCGACTCCCACAGGGCGTGCAGCAGCACGCGATTGGCGTCGGCGCCGGGCTCCTGGGCGAGCAGATCGTGCACCGCCTTGCGGATGCGACGGCGGCCGAAGGACTCGCGCTCGAAGTTGACGACGTCGGGCAGCCCGTCGGTGTAGCAGAGCATGACATCATCCGGTTCGAGATCGATGAGTCCCTGCTGATAGTGCGCTTCGGGATCGATGCCGATGGGCAGGCCGCCCGTGTCGAGGGTGGCGAGATCGCGCACGGTGCCGTCGGGCGCGACCTTGACGAGGACGGGATACTCGTGTCCCGCGTTGACGTAGGTGAGACGGCGCGTGCGCGGGTTGAGCACGCCGTAAAACAGCGTGGCGAACTCGTTGGGCTCGGTGTCGCGGGTCATGGCGCGATTGGTGAGCGTGATGATCTGGCGGATGTCGTAGATGGTCTGGGCGTAGGCGCGCAGAGCGGAGCGCACGGAGGCCATGAGCAGCGAGGCGGGGACGCCCTTGCCCACGACGTCGCCGATGAGGAAGCCGAGATGTCCGCCGAGGTCGAAGACGTCGTAGAAATCGCCGCCGAGTTCGGTGGAGGGGATGTAGCGGCTGGCGACGTCGATGCCGCGGTGCGTGGGCGCGCGCGTGGGGAGCATGCGCTGCTGCACGTCGACGGCGAGCTTGACCTGGCGCTGCATCTGCCGCGCCTGGCTCTGTTCCTCGAGGAGCTTGGCGTGGGCGCACGCCGCCGCCGCCACCTGCAGCACGGTGCGCAGCAGTTCGCGCTGCCTGCGGGGAAAGGCGCGCACGCGCGTGCTGTAGAGGCGGACGGTGCCCAGGCGCCTGCCCTGGTAGACCAGTCCGCCGATGAGGCAGCTCTGCATCCCCTCCTGCGTGCAGTGCTGCGCGCCGGCGAAGCCGACTTCATCGCTGATGTCGCGCACGTAGGCGATCTCCTCGCTGAGCGCCTGCTGATCATGCGGCGAGGAGCGGAGGGGAATCGCGCTCAGCTCGCAGAAGTGCTCGCTCAGTCCGAGATGCTCCTGCAGGCGCAGCGTGCCCGATTCGCTGTGGTAGACGCGCAGGGCGCCCGCTTCGGCGTTGGTGACGCGCACGGCCGCGTCCAGCGTCACGCGGTAAATCTCGCCGAGGCGATTGGTCGAGGCAAAGAGCGACGTCACCTCGAAGAGCAGGCTCAGGTCGGCGGCGCGGCGGCTGATGTCTGCCTGCTTGCTGCAGTTCTCGGTGGTCAGTTCAGCGAGCAGCAGGACGATGCGTTCGGCGAGGTCGCGGCCGGCGGCGGCGGGACCGTCCCCGTCGCGCACGGGATCGAGGCAGATCGAGCCGATCAGTTGCCGCTCTTCATCGAGTTGGGCGTAGATGGGCGCGCGAAAGGCACCGTCGAGCGCGCCGTTCGCCGCTGTCACCGCCTGCACCAGCCCGTCGTCGGTGGTGTGGATGAGGCTGTCGTCGGCGTTGCGCAGGTGGGGCGCAAAGCCGGTGAGTTCGGCCAGCGCCGTACAGGTGCGGGCGAGCGAGCCGTCCGTGATGAAGTCGGTGAGGTTCACGGTGAGAAAGGAGAGCGTAGAGAGGAGAGAGCGGCCGTGCCGTCAATTCCGCGTCCAGTGGCTACTTTCTCCTCTCCACTTTCTCTTGCAGCCACAGCGCGCGCAGGAGGGGGACGAGTTCGTCCGGGTCGCCCAGTTCCTCGAGGCGCTCCACGCCGCGCCTGGTGAGCTGCGCATCGCCGGTGGCGTGGCCGAGGTAGCCCATGAGCAGCGCCGCGGTGGGGGCGAAGTTCTCCTGGCGCTTTGCCCGCTCCGCAAGCAGGCTGACGACCTCCTCCAGGCGCTGCTCGGCGGGCAGGATGTCAGGATCGTAGGTCACGGCGAGCACTTCCGGATGCGACACCGCCAGGCCCCGCAGCGTCGCCCCCGCTGAGAGAAACAGCCCGGCGCCGAGCTGGGCGTTGAGCTTGCCCAGCGTGGCGAGCGGCTGGCTGGGACGAGAGACGAGGGCGGCGGAGAACTGCGCCTCGGCGTCGAAGTACTTGCCCTCGGCGAGCAACTGTTCGCCCCGCTGCATCTGTTCGTTGAAGAGCGTGCTCGACGTGCCCGCCAGGTCCGTGATCTGCAGGTCCTCGCGCACTTCCCCGGGGAGGTAGCGATCGAGCAACTCGCCGACATCAGGCAGCGGCGTCTCGGCAGGCTTGAAGGTGGGCAGGTCGACGTCGAAACCGGTCGTCGAGGCCGGCCCCTCGCGCGGCGGGGTGTCGCCCGTCCCCGCGGTCGCCGCTTCCTCCCGTCGCTTCTGCAGCAGTTCCGTGAGTTGTCGATACTGCTCGTCAAAGGTGAGCAGGCGCTGCACGCGCGTGTCGGCCGTTTCGGGCGCCTCGTCGGTCGACTCGGTGGCGCTGGTCTGATCGGACGCGGCGTTCGAGGCGTAGGCGCTGGCGAAGCGGTCCAGCAGATCGGTGTAGGGATCAACGCCCGGCTGGGGCACGCGGTTGGTCACGCGGTTGTCCTGTCGCGGCAGGGTCTGCAGCGCGTTGGCCGGGCGCTCGAGCGACCCGGTCGGCGTGGGCGGCGTCTGCTGTCCCAGGGGGCCGGCGACGGGCGGGGCGGCGTCCACCGCTGCGTCGGAGAGGCGGCCCTCCACCAGCGGGATCTCGTAGAGTCCGCGCAGACTGGATGCCGCGACCTCGGTGAGCTGGCCCTCCTGCATGCTGCTGTACCCCAGCACCGAGCCGCGCAGCGTCGAATCCGACGTGCGCGCCGAGGCGGAGCGGATGAACTCGGCCCCGCTGATCGTGCTGAACGCGGGGGGCGCGCCGATGGGCACCACCAGGCGGTTCCCCATCCGATTGCGCACCTCATCCAGGCTCACGCCTTCGAGCGAGCGGCTGAGCGAGAATCGGCTGAAGCTGTTGGGGTCGGTGTCGGCGAGGGCGAGGTGCGTCGCCTCGATGCCGCGGATCCCCTGCAGCGCCAGGCCCGAGTAGTAGCTGTCGCGGGCGAAGCGGTAGAGATCATCGCTGCCCAGGTCCCCGCGAAAGTCATTCGGCGCGGTGTATCCCAGGTTGCCGCGAAAGCTGCGGCTGGGCACGTTGCCGGTGAGGACGGCGTTGCGCAGTTGGTAGATGTCCCGCTGGCCCCGGGCGGCGGAATTGATCCCCCGGGAGCCGTACTGCAGGTTGTTGTCCAGCGCGTACTGCCCTGCAGCAGGCGCGGCAAGCGCCAGCAGTGCCAGGGCGAACGAGGGCAGCGACCCGGCCGATCCGTTCTGGTTCCGGTGCGTCTTCATGCGGACATTGTAGGTATCGGTCAGGCTGCGGCGCGGCCTTTTCGCCGCACGCGAAGCTCTCGCGGGGCCCCGTGCCGCAAGTCACGGTCCGATGGGCCTCTTCAGCCGATCCGCTCAGGCGTCCAGCGGCACCCGCGTCTCAGGGGCGGCGAGCGTGTCGAGCAGCTCGAGGACCGTCTCCGCCTGCTCGCCCGGCGCGGGGACGAGGTAGTAGATCATCTCCGCCTCATGCCAGGTGTAGGCCCGCGTCGCCGAGCCGGGCTGCGTCAGCTCGTACAGCACGCCCGTTTGCATGTCCTGCGGCCCCTCGCCGTGCTGTACGAAGAAGCTGAGCGGCATCGGCCCGGCGGGGGTCGAGCGGGCATACACGTAGTGCACGGATGGGCCGTAGAACGGCACGGCACACTCGCCCGCGCCCTTGAACTCGTAGCCGCGCGCCGAGAGATCGGGCGCGGGGGCGTCTTCGCGCAGATGGTCCGAGAGTTCCGCGGGGACCCGGCGGAGTTCGCGGACGGTCATCTTGTGCTCGTAGAACTTCTGAAAGTCGCCGCAGGTGCGGGCCTGCGCCTCGACGAAGTTGAAGATGCGGGTGCTGGCTTCGCTGAGCAGCACGTCCGAGCCGTACGTGAGAACGGGGACGCCGTCTCGCGATTGCCAGAGAATCAGCCCGGTCGCACCGAGGAGCAGCGCGAGTCCGGCGGCCATGGCGTAGCGGGTGAGCCGGCGGCGCAGAGAGAAGGCCCGGCCGGGCGACCCCGCCGCCGGTGTGCTCGTTGCCGAAGTCGCACCCGATTGCGCATCCGCTTCGGCGAACATCTGCTGGATGCGTTCGGCGAGCCCCTCGGGGGCCTTGCCGACCATGACCTTGCTGACTCGGAAGCGCAGGGTGTGTTCGAAGGCGAGTCGATCCTCGGCGTGCGGATCTGCCTGCATGGCGTCGCGCAGGGCCGGCCGCCACGCGTCCGGCAGCTCGCCGTCCGCCTCGAGTCGGAGGAGCACGGCCGTGGAGGGAGGCGTGTCGCCGAGGTCCGGGTTGAAGAGTTGGTCCGTCATGGCAGGTCAGCTGTCCGTGCGTGCCGCGTTGCCGAGTCCCAGTTCCTGAGCCAGGTCGCCCAGCGTGGCGGTGAGCGCCTGGCGGGCGCGATGTAATCGACTCATGACGGTGCCGACCGGCACGTCGAGGATGACGGCGATTTCCTTGTACTTGAGCTGCTCGACGCCCCAGAGGAGCAGCACCGTCCGGTATTCCGCTCTCAGATCCTCGATCGCCGACTTGAGGCGACCGTCCACATGTTCCCAGTCCAGTTCCGCCAAACTCCAGGCGGGTGGGGGCTCGTCCGGGGGTTCGGCCTCGGAGGCAATGCCCTTGAAATCTTCAACCGCCGTCGCCCGGCGTTTATTCCGCTTCACCCTGGTGTAAAAGCAGTTGTGAACGATTGTAAACAGCCACGGCCGCATCCCCCCGCCTCTCTCCTCGTAGCGGTCGGAGGCCTTGAGAGCCTTGAGGTAGGTCTCCTGGACCAGGTCCTGGGCCTCATCAGGGTGGCCCGCCAGGCGCAGGGCCATGCGATAGACCGCGTCCAGGTGCTGCAGGGCGAGTTCTTCGAAGGTGGCGCGGTCCAAGAGAGGGCCCTCGGCGGTGGGCGGTGGGCAGCGGGCCGATTCGACAACCGCGGCCGGCTCGCAACGACGGCGCAAGGGGCGGCGGCCTGCGGAACAGGCGCTGGTCGCTAGTATAGTCAGTCCAACGGATCCGGCAGTCAGCAGTTTCACGAGCGGCGGCACCCAGCGCAGAGCGGATGGTAATCGTGGTCTGGCTCATTCTTGCTTGGGTGATCTTCCTCTCACCCGCGGCGGTGATCGCGCTGACAATATGGCTGGTCCTGCGCATCTGCAAACGGCGTCAGCCTGTCGAGCCCCGCCAGTGCACGCATTGCGGCTATCTGACAGTAGGTCTGCCGGATCCATGTTGCCCTGAGTGCGGTTGCCGAATCCCGCGGAGCGTGGTGCCGCTTCTGCCTTCGTGGATAGAGATGCTGCTCGTGCCGATCGTGCTGCTGCTCGGTCTCGCCTCAAGCATGGCGCTGCCCTTTCTTCTCATGCATCTGCTGTTCGCCTGATGTGCGGGACGAGCGCCGCCTGTGGCAGCGGCGTTACAATCCGCTGACCATGTTCTACGTCACCACGCCCATCTACTACGTCAACGATCGCCCGCACCTTGGCCACGTCTACACGACGATCGTGGCGGACGTGGTGGCCCGCGCGCACCGCCTGGGCGGCGCGGAGACGTTCTTTCTCACGGGCGTCGACGAGCACGCCGCCAAGGTCGCCGACAAGGCCGCCGAGCAGGGCCTGACGCCGCAGCAGTGGGCCGATCAGAACGCCGCCGCCTTCCGCGAAGTCTTCGACAAGCTGGAGATCACCCACGACGACTTCGTCCGCACCAGCAGCGACCACCACAAGGAGCGCGTGACCGGGTACGTTGCGGCCCTGCTGGAGAGCGGCGACGTCTACGCGGGCGAGTACGAAGGCTGGTACGACGCCGGCGAAGAGGAGTACGTCCCCGAGACGCGCGCCAAGCAGATCGACTACAAGTCGCCGGTCTCGGGTCGGCCGCTCGTCCGCAAGAAGGAGCGCAACTACTTCTTCCGCCTCAGCCGCTACCGCGACCAGTTGATCGAACTGCTCGAGGGATCGGATCGGCCGCGGCGCGCGGACGGGGCGCTGCGCTTCGACGTGCTGCCCGCCGCCCGCCGCAACGAGATCGTCAACCGCATCAAGGACGCGGAGGATGTGCCCATGTCGCGCACCGGCGCGAAGGGGTGGGGCATTCCCGTGCCCGGCGATCCGCAGCAGACCATCTACGTCTGGGTCGATGCGCTCTTCAATTATCTAACCTACGTCGACACCGACGAGCGCCGACGGTTCTGGAACGCCGGCGCCGTGCACTTCATCGCCAAGGACATTCTCTGGTTTCACGCCGCGATCTGGCCGGCGCTGCTGCTGGCGCTCTCCAAGTGCGAAGGCTTCGCCTGGGTGACGCTGCCGCGACTCGTCTACGCGCACAGCTACTGGGTGAGCGAGGGCGGCGAGAAGATGAGCAAGAGCCTGGGCAACTTCCTCGACCCCAAGGCGATCGAGAACTACGTCAGCGAGTTCGGCCTCGACGCGCTGCGCTACTTTCTCGCCACGCGCGGGCCGCTCGGCGTCAGCGACGGCACGTTCAACCCCGATCTGTTCGTCGAGGTCTACAACAGCGAACTCGCCAACACCTTCGGCAACTGCGCCAGCCGCGTCACCAACATGATCGGCAAGTACTTCGACGGCAAGG
>CAZZPX010000040.1:0-12256 GCA_964655955.1 uncultured Phycisphaerales bacterium
GCCAGGCCGATCTTCGAGCAGATGGGCAAGACGATCGAACTGCAAGGCGGCCCCGGCGCCGGGCAGCACACCAAGATGGTCAACCAGATCCTGATCGCGACGAACATGATCGGCGTCGCGGAAGGCTTGCTCTACGCCGAGAAAGCCGGACTCGACGTCGTGCACGTCATCGGCTCGGTGGGCGGCGGCGCGGCCGGCTCCTGGTCCGTGAACAACCTTGGCCCGCGCATGGCCAAGGGCGACTTTGCGCCCGGGTTCTACGTCGAACATTTCATCAAGGACATGGGAATCGCCTTGGCGGAAGCGGAGCGCATGCATCTCGCCCTGCCGGGGCTGGCCCTTGCAAAGCAACTCTACGAAGCCCTGCGGGCGCACGGCCATGGCAGGTCGGGAACGCAGGCGTTGCTGCTGGCGCTGCGCGCTTTGAACGGAAAGCGCTGAAATCGCACTCGCACGTCCTGAAGAATACGCGCTTGACATGCCGAGAAAGTCACGGAATATGATGGTGCGCGTCCTGGTTTTGCCAGGATGAGCACGAGCGCGGCGCGCGTCCGCAGCATCCATCTGACCTCGCAACCCTGAGGAGAGTTCCTTATGAAACGTTCGTTTGGCATCAGTTCCGCAGCCGTCGGTTTGAGCCTGGTCGCGGTTGCGGCATTGGGCGTTGCGGGTTACCGCGCCATGACGGGCAACTGCCTGTGGAACGCAATGTGTGGTGAAGAGTCGACTGAAGCTGTCGTGGCGACGGGCGAAGCGACGCACACGGCCGCCATGATCGAAGGCGACGGCGCGAGCTGTTGTCCCAGCCAGAGCGGGCATGGCGAAATGAACGCCATGGTCGACCCGCACGGTCAGGGTGCCTGCACCATGTCTGCCGACAAGTCGCAGACCTGCCCCTACACCGGCAAGAATATGGTCGCCACTGTGGAAGGCAAGACTGACGCATGTGGCAGCACCTGCGACAGCAAGACGACCTGTCCCATGACGGGCGAGAACGCTGTGGCGAACGTTGAAGGGAAGGCGGCGGACTGCTGTCCTGACAAGGATGCCTGCTGCCCCGACGCTGACAAGTGCGCCAACGTCAACGCCAATGTTGAAGGCAAGACCAAGGACTGCGGCAGCACCTGCGCTGACAAGTCCGCCAACGTCAACGCCAATATCGAAGGCAAGGCCAAGGACTGCGCCAGCACCTGCGCTGACAAGTCCGCCAGCGTCAACGCCAATGTCGAAGGCAAGGCCAAGGACTGCGCCAGCGCCTGCGAGGACAAGACTGCCTGCGCTGAGAAGTGCGAGAACGAAGAAGGCTGCTGCGGCAAGTGCAGCGAGACGGTTGCCGGCGAGAAGACCACCACGGAAAAGACGACCGGCTGAGTCGACGCGCAGCAAACGATGGAAACAAGAACGGCCGGCGCTGCAGGCGCCGGCCGTTATCTTTGCGCACACAACGCGTGATGAACTGGTCCACCGGCGAAGACGAAGCGGCTCGCCTCCGCCCTGAGGCGCAACGAATCGCCTACGCCGCGACGAACATCCCGCCTATTGCCTGCTGCACGAGGCGATCGTGGTTGCCCACCGTCAGCAGGCGCTCCATCGGTTCGTCGATCGGCTCGTCGCTGAGGTGGAAGGTCGAATGATGCACGGGGAGGAGCCAGTCCGCCTTCATCTCTTCGGTCATGCGCCAGACCTGCTCGGGCGTCGCGTGCGCGTCGATCCACGGCTCATAGGCGCCGATGCCCATGAGCGCCAGATTGACGCGGCCGACGTGACGATACGCGAAGGTGTCTGCCGTGTCCCCGCCGAAGACCACGCGCTTGCCGGCGTACTCGATCAGATAGCTGTTGACGCCACGGAACCGATCCACGCCGAACCGCGCCCCCCAATGCGCCGGCTCGAACGCGGTGATGGTCGCGCCGCGGAGCATCTGCTGGTGACCTGACGCCAGTTCGATGACGCGGCCGAAACCCGGCGGGACGAGCGACCCCGTTCGATACGCGGTGATGACCGTCGTTCGCGGGTGCGCCAGTCGCGCCAGCGTCGGCCGATCGAAGTGGTCGAAGTGCGCGTGCGAGAGCAGGACCAGATCGATCGGCGGCAGATCGGTGATCTCAGCCGGAAGATCGACCAGTCGCTCGGGCCCGATCACGCGCTGGCCCACGCGCAGGCCTATCCGCTCGCTCCATACCGGGTCGGTCAGAATCGTCAGATCACCGACGCGCAGCAGCACGCTGGCGTGGCCCACCCAGGAGGCGGCGAGTTCCGCTGCCTGCCAGATCGCCGGCTCCTGCCAGAACGCATGCGCGGCCACTTCAGCGCTCGGCTGAGGCAAGATGCCCATCTTGCGACCAAACGAACGCACCAGCACCCCGGGGTACCGGCGCAGGCCGGATCTGATCTTGCGTATCGGTGTGTAGGCTCTGCTCTGCAAGTAACTCTCTCCGTACCCAATTCTTACGTCTCTGGGGACTGGGCTGTACACCGGGAATCCCCTTTGCAGGCCACGGGCAACCGCTCACCAGGTGGACTCGCCTACGCCGCAGTCAGGAGCCGACCAGCTTCTCCGCCTGTTCTTCGGCATGATAACTGCTGCGTACGAGCGGCCCGGACTGGACGATCTGGAATCCCCGCTTCTCGCCCTCCAGGCGATACCAGTCGAACCTCTCCGGTGTGACGAAGCGATCCACCGGCAGGTGATTCCGCGTCGGTTGAAGGTACTGCCCGATCGTGAGGATCGGCACGGCCGCAGCCGCCTGTACGTCCTCCATCAGCGTCAGCACTTCCTCGTCGTGTTCGCCGATGCCGACCATGATGCCGGTCTTCGCGACCAGCCCCGATTCATGGACGCGACGGAGGAACTCGATTGAGCGGGCGTAGTCGGCCTGCGGTCGAACCGCCGGGTGCATCCGCTTCACCGTCTCGAGGTTGTGAGCGAGGATCTCAGGCCGACTCCTGATGACGACCTCGAGGGCGTCCCAGTCACCCATGAAGTCAGGCGTGAGCACCTCGACGGAGGTGTCGGGGCAGGCGTCGTGGATGCGCTCGACCGTTTCCGCCCAGATCGCCGCCCCGCCGTCAGCAAGCTCATCGCGATTCACGGAGGTGATCACCACGTGCTTGAGGTTCATCAGGCGCAGGCTCTCGGCGACGCGGCGCGGCTCGTCCGTGTCGAGCGTCGGCGGCCGGCCTGTCTTGACGTTGCAGAAACCGCAGGAGCGCGTGCAGACGTCGCCGAGGATCATGATGGTGGCGGTGCCGCGCGACCAGCACTCCCCCATGTTGGGGCAGTTGGCCTCCTCGCAAACGGTGTGCAGCTGGTGCGTGTCGACGATGCCCTTGAGGCGCGTGTAGCCCTCGCCACCGGGCATGCGGGCGCGCAGCCACTTGGGCTTGCGCTTCATCATAGACTGGCTGGGACCGGTCGCGTTGTTGAGCACCATGCCGCTGAGGCTGACGACCGAGCTGTGTCTGGAGAGGCGAGCGGGATCCCCGCCGAGGGGCCTGGGATGGCGCTGCAACGTCCGGGAAGCAGGCGAACCGGAACCGGGATCGCGATGAATCTCTGAGGTCATGTCGAGCAAGTCTAGTCGGCGAAGGCGCCTGCGTCGCCCCAGCGAAATCAACGGCTCAGGCGAACTTGTCGGCTCGGCAACGCCTAGAAGCGAGCAAGCCCCCGCGGGCCGCTCCAGTGCCCGCCGTCAGGGCACGATCGACCGAGAAAGTGAGCACTGGCGTTCAATCGACCCGCCGACCCTGGTCGATGACTCATAAGAACAGCGCTCGCGTTGACAGTGGCCGGGGTGTTGGTAGTGTGTTCGGCGATCCGTGACGTGTTTTCCGGGTGAGGCCGCCCCCGGCAACGAGGCTGAGGAGACGCCCAGGGCTGCCCCTGATCGGCGAGCGGACCGACGTTCCGTCACCCGCGAGCAATGCCGACGAGTCCGTGTTTTCAGGAGTTTGCGGTGAGCCGAAAGCAGAAAGTCAATCCGGCGCAGGCGAGCGTTTGCTGGCGAAGCTCAGCTTCGCGCATCGCGGTGCTCCTACTCGCCGCGGGCATGATCGGCTGCGAAAGTGACTCATTCTTCGATCCCTCCATGGTCGGCCGCTGGGAGCGCACCCCGACCGAACTGCCCATCCTCGAACGCCTCGACGTTATTGAGGATGAACAGGGTGATTTCGCTGAGAGCACCGAAGTTACGCCGAAGGATCTTCAGCCGATCATCGAGGATTACCGGTTCGGGCCCGGCGACATCGTCCGCGTCGAGACCTGGGATCTGTTCGGCCGCGGACAACTGCATCCCTTCGAAGTGCGCCTTGACGCTCGGGGCATGATCGACTTGGGCATCATCGGCGAGGTGCGGGCCCAGGGCCTCACGCCGACCGGCCTGCGCGACGCCATCGAGGCCGCGATCAGCCGCCAGGGTCTCATTCACGAGCCCGTCGCCACCGTCCAGGCGATACAGCAGCGTCAGCTCACCTTCAGCATCTTCGGCGGGGCAATCGGCGGGGCCGGAACGCTCGTCATCACCAAGCCCGACTACCGCCTGCTCCAGGCGTTGACCGACGCAGGCGGCATTCTGGAGACGGTCCCCTACATCTACGTCATCCGCCAGGTGCCGCTCAGTGAGGCGGCGGAGTATGGCATTACACCGGACGGTGACGTCTATCGCGGCCCGGAGCCGACGGACCTCGAGCCCGCGGAAGAGGAGACGCTCGACGACCTGCTGCGTGACCTTGAGTCAACCCTGGACGGGGGACAGGGCCAGGTCGCTCCTTTCATGGCGCCAGGCGAAGTGCATCGGCGGCCCAGCCGCGTCGTCCGCAGCAAGGACACTCCCGCCGCACGGCCCGACACGGACACAGCAGACGCCCAACCGACCGAGGAGCCGCAGCCTCCCGCGCTGGAGCCGAAGGAGCAGCCGATCGATCTGCCCGAGTCGCCGAAGGCCGAGTCAATCGATGAGCCGGCCACGGCGGATGAGACCGAGACTCCTGTAGAGGAGATGCAGGCAACGCCGCCGCCTGCACCGGTCGACCTGGAGGGCCTGGATCAACCCGAGGACGCCGGCGACGAGCCGATGGTGGATCTTCCTTCCTTCGAGGATGAGGGGATGCCGACTGAGCCGCTCGAGCCGGCGCCGTACATTTTCGTGAATGGTGAATGGGTCCCCGCCCAGCGCCCCGGTGAGGACGGCGAAGTCGTCGTTGATGCCGGCCCGGTCACGACCATCGATCCGGTGACGGGAGAGCTGATGACGCAGCGGATCATTCGCGTCCCCGTCAAGCCGCTGTTGCGCGGCGAAGCGCAATACAACGTGATCATCAGGCCGGGCGACATCATCCGCGTGCCCACGCCCCCCACGGGCAACCTGTACATGGGCGGCATGGTGAGCCGGCCCGGCACCTACAACCTGCCTGTGACCGGCAGGATGACGATCAAGCAGGCGATCTTCGCCGCGGGCGGGCTCAATGCCCTCGGCATTCCGGAACGCGTGGACCTGATTCGGCGCGTCGACGAGACGCGCGAGGCGACGGTGCGGCTGAACCTGCGGGCGATTTTCGAGGGCACCGAGCCGGACCTTTTCGTGAAACCCAATGACATGATCAACGTGGGCACGAACTTCGTCGCCGCGCCGCTGGCCGTCATGCGCAACGGTTTCCGCATGACGTACGGCTTCGGGTTCCTGCTCGACCGCAACTTCGGCAATGATGTGTTCGGCCCGCCGCCCTCCAGCCTGCGGGATTAGTGCACGCGAGGTCTGGGCTCGCAGGAAGCGCCGCCGTCGCTTCGCCCGCCGTAGCGGAGGGGTCACAGCGACCGCGGTCGCCGCTCTACCTTCACCACCGGCCGCGACTTGGGCAAGAATGAGTCCAGCAGACGAACAACAGGCTCCGCGAGACGTAGAACCGACGGTTCGAGTGCGCGCGAATGCCGCCGCGGCCGAAGAAACGACATCTGGATTGCCTCACAGGCCTGGGAGCAACAGCGAAACATGACGAGCATGCCGTCATCTGCGACGACCGAAGGCGCGACAGCGTCCAAGGCCGATGCGCGCTCGCTCTTCACAGCCGAGGTGACGCTCAAGATTGCCGTTCTCGCTGTCGCCTACTGCGCCTTCTTCTACGACTTCCTGCTGCGCCAGATCCAGATCAGCCTGAATGATCCCGACTGGTCGCACTCCCTGCTGATCCCGGTCATCAGCATCTACTTCATCTACACGCGCCAGGAGAAGCTGACGGAGATCCGCTACCGGACCTTCTGGCCGGGAATCGTCTTCGTCCTCGCGGGGATGCTCGGCTATGTCTTCTTCACCATCGGCCCGACCTACAACCACACGCTGCAGGGCTGGTGCGCCGTGCTCACGTTGTTCGGCGTGGTGCTGACGATGTGCGGCGTGGGGTCGCTGCGACTGTTCCTGCTGCCGATCGCCTACCTGCTGCTTGGCGTGAAGATCGGCGAGCGGCTCATGTTCTACGCCACCGCCAAGCTCAAGATCTTCGCCGCCCAGGGGGCCTGGTTCCTGCTCAATCTCACCGGAACCGAGACGGAGCGCACCGGCAGCGTGCTTACCCTCGTCAAGGGAGATGGGACGGAGATCCCCCTCGATGTGGCGGAAGCTTGTTCGGGCATGCGCATGATCGTCGCCTTCGTCGCCCTGGGCGTGGCGATCGCCTTCATCAGTTGTCGCTTCTGGTGGCAGCGCGTCATTCTTATCGCCCTCGCCATCCCCGTCGCCATGCTGGTCAATGTCTTCCGCGTCGCCACGCTGGGCTGGCTCAGCCTGTATGACGTGGAGATGGCGGGCGGCGACTTCCACATGCTCGTCGGCCTGGTCTGGCTGCTGCCGGCTCTGGCCCTCTACCTCGGCATCGTCTGGGTGCTCAATCGCATCGTCATCACCGAACCGATTCGCGAAATGACCAAGGAGGAGGCGACGCACTAAGCCGCTGTCATGAACGTCTCGAAGCTCTTCCAACCCGCCTTCCTGATCCTGACGCTGCTCCTGGTCGCCGGTGCGGTGAGCGTCCGCGCCTCCATTCGCGCCATGGAGATCCACCTGCGCAAGGCGCCCGTCTACGCGCCGAACAACAAGCAACTGCGCTCTTTGCCGAACGAGGTCGGCGACTGGGTCCGCCGAGGGAATGACGCCGTGCTCTCGCCGGAAGTCGTGGACGAGCTCGGCACGAGCAACTACCTGGATCGCATCTACGTGAAGCTGCCGGACGACGGCGACGCCGGCAGACCGATCTCCATGAAGCTGCACCTCGCCTATTACACCGGCATGATCGACGCTGTTCCGCACGTGCCGGAACGCTGTTTCGTCGGCGGGGGATTGAACGTCGCGGGCGGTCCCTGGGTGGAGGAACTCCCCCTCTCCGTGACGCGGCTGCCGGCAACGTACTACGGCGACGGGTACACCTACGTCCGCGTGCCGCACTCCTTCGAGCCGCAGGGCCGCGACATCGTGCGCATGCCCGCACTCCCCGACGGCGCGGACGGGCCGTCGATGCGCGTGACCGAGTTCGAGGATCCGCGGCGTGCGGGGCAGGCCCTGTACGCAGGGTACATGTTCCTCGCGAACGGTCGCTTCGTGACGCACGCGGAGCAGGTTCGCTTCGCCGCGTTCAATCTCAGCGATGACTATGCGTACTACCTGAAGATCCAGTTCAGCGGCGGTCCGGGCGAGTTCGACTCCCCCAGGGAGTTCGCCGACGCCGCCGCCGATCTGTTCAGTGAATTGCTTCCCGGCGTGCTGCTGTGCGTGCCGGACTGGGTGGAAGTGCAACAAGGGACGTATCCGCCGGACAATCCTCGCGGGGGCGAGGCGGAGTGATTGACGGCGTCGGGTCGCTCGGCTGAAGCGGGCGGCGTGCCGGACGCCAGGTGGTGCTTGACGGAACCGACCGCCACGGAGGCGGCGGCCAGATCGACAAAGAAACGGTGAAGCTATGGCTGCTCGACTGAACACACGATTCATTCTCATCCTCAGCGTCGTCGCGGTCGTGCTGGTCGGCGGAGGCATCGCCGGCTACATGGTCGTCAACAAGACCGGCGAGGACTGGGCTCGCGCCGCGCGCCAGGCGGAAGAGGCCGGCGACTGGGAAACCGCCGTCCGCTACTGGGAACGCGCCGTCGGACACGAGCATGCCAACTACGAGTGGCTCAGCGGCTGGCGGGACGCCTACGGCCACATCGTCCCCGAGAACAAGCAGACCGCGCTGGAAACCTATCTCAAGCTGCAGTCGATCTATGGCGCCATCGCCACCGCCCGGCCTGATGACGCCGCGGCCCAGAAGGCGTCCTTCGAGTTCCGCTTGGACAGCTACCGCCGCATGGGCGTGGACACGCAGACCTGGATCACCTTCGCTGAAAGCGTCACCGACTCGCTCGAGTACATCGGGGATCCGCTCGAGAGCGGCTACGAGCCCGGTTCCGAGGAGGAACTGGAGTATTGCTCCCTGCTGCGCTATCGCGCCCTCGCGCAGGTGGAGCAGATGCGGCGCGTGGAACTGGCGCAGGCGCAGCGCCAGCAGATCCGCGACGACCTGCAGCGCTGCCTGCAGGCCGATCCCTCCGACGTAACCGTCGCCACCGCACTGGCGGAGTGGCACCTGATCGAGGCGCAAAGGCTGCTCACGCAGCGCCGTCTCGCCGAGTACAAGGAAGCGTGGCAGGCCAGCACCACGGTGCTGGAGGAATTCGTCGAGCAGAACCCCAACGACCCGCAGGCGCTGGCCAATCTCGCCATTCGCGTGCAGCAGCAACTGCGGCAGCAGCTAGCCGAGGCTCAGTCGCCGGATCAAAGGCTGGCGCTGCAACAGGAGGCGCGGCAGCGCTCGCTTGATTATCTTGAGCGAGCCGAAGCGGCGCTGCAGGAGAAGCCCGATCAGATGGCTATTCTCTCGATGAGCGTTCCCAACGGCCTGCTCGTCATGATGGATCCGGAGAACGGCGTGGAACGGGCGCTGGCGCTGGTCGAGCGCGGGCTGCAGGAAGACAAGAACGACACGATGCTGCTCTTCCGCAAGGCGGAACTGCTGCGCAACGCCGGACGCTTCGACGAGGCGATGGCCGCGCTGCAGCGCGTCGCCGATCTGCCCACGCCCACCGCCGGGCTCGGCGCGTACATCCTCTTCATTCAGCGCCCGCACGCGGTCTTCCAGCAGTTCAACACCATGATGGAGCAATGGCGCCGGACCCCGGACGAGGCGGAACGAGCCCAGGCGCTGGCACGCGCCCAGGAGATTCGCCAGGAGTATCTCAACTACACCACCTCGGCTGAGGAAGATCCGAACATGTGGCTGATCGACGGGCAGCTCGCGCATGCCAGCGGCAACACCGCCGAAGCCATCCGCCTGCTGCAGAAGGTGCGCTCGTCCACAGCCGGCTTTGATTCGCATCTGAAGTACGTGCTTGCCGATGCCCTGCAGCAGCGCGGCCAACTCGGCGACGCCGAGGCCGTGCTCAGCGAAGCGTTCGCCGAGATGGCGCCCGTGGATCCGCTCTGGCCGGCGGTCTTCAGCACGCTGATCAACCTCGAACAGCAACTGGGTATGGGCGCATCCGCCTGTGACACGATCGAGAAGGTGCTCCCCTACTACCCGCCCGATTCCGACATCGCCCAGCAACTCATGAACGTCCACCAGCGACTCGCCCGCGATTACGAGCTGACCGATCGCCTCGGCCTGTTCGGGCAGAACGTCCAGGTCGACCCGCGGCAGCAGCTCATGGACGAAATCCGCAAAGTCGCCGACGACGAGAGCAGCTTCGACACCCTGCGGCAGATGGTGCAACGACTCGTCCAGCAATACCCCGACGATCCCCAGGCACTGGAAATCCGCGCCCGCCTGTATGACTCTCAGGGTGGGGAGTACACCGAGCAGGCGCTCGCGGCCTGGCGCGACGTGTTGCGCGTGAGCCCGGAGCATGTCCTCGCCAAGGCGCGCCTCGAGATCCTGCAGGGCGCGGATCCTGTCGATATCGCCATCCAGCAGATCGATGAGAATCCGGATCTCAGCCAGGTCCAGAAGGCGCTGGGGCATTGGAAGGTCTACACCGACGCCGGGCGACCTCAACTCGCCGCCGCGGCTCTGGAGCGGGCGCGAGCGCTGGACCCCATGCATGCGGACGTGGTCGAGATCTCGTTCATCACGGCGCTCAACGAACAGAAGTGGGACAAGGCGTGGGAGTTGGTCAACCTGTCTCGGGAGAAAAATCTCGACCAGGCGAACGGCGATCTCTTTGAGGCACGACTGCATCACGCTCAGGGAGACCTGCAGACAGCGATCACCCAGCTTACGCGCATCATCGAGCGAAACCCCCTCCAGATCGAAGCGTACTGGCTGCGAGCGCGCTCCTATTACGATTCGGGCAATCTGGCCGGCTGCATCACCGATCTGCAGCGTGCCTACACGAGCCGCCCCAATGACCTGCGCATCGTCAACATGCTGGTGCAGGCCCTGCGACAGCGCGGCGACGACATCAAGGCGCTCGAGATCGTGCGCTCCGCCCACAAGCGAAATCCCACCGATGCCAGCATCATCGGCCTCTGGCGCGCGCTCGAGGAGAGCGTGGGCGACACCGCCGCGGTCACCGAAGACTATCGCAAGCGCTACGCCAACAACCGCAACGATCTGCAGCTCGCGAGCGGCTATGCCCACCATCTGATCGAACTCGACGATTTCGCCGCTGCGGATGAAGTTCTGAAGAACATTGAGGCGCAGGCGCCGGATGACATACGAACGCTCAATCTGCGGGCGAACTGGCATGCCTCCCAGGGCGGCAGCGAGAACATCGACGCGGGCCAGGCGGTGTACGTCGACTACATTCAGAGCGCCGATTCCGGGGGGTTGACCTCCGCGCCTTACATGGCGCTCGCGGATTACCTCGTGCGGAACGGACGTGAAGGCGACGCGGTGACCTGGCTCACCGAGGCGCTGCCGAAGCAGGATCCCGCGTCCCTCGGCGTGCAGCGTCGACTCGCCGACGTCTACTTCGAAGCGGGCCGATTCGAGCAGGCCGCCAGCCAGTACCGCGAGGTGTTCAACAACGCCACGGACCTGACCGGCGACGAGCGGGAGTACGTGGTCCTGCGGCTCATCGAAGCCACGATCGGCATGGGACAGACGGAGCAGGCGTACGCACGGCTGCAGCAGCACATGGGCACGGTCGAGCCGCGCCTCGAGCATTACCTGCTGGAGTCGCGCATCCACGAACTCAACAATGACACGCCCAAGGCTCGCCAGGCGCTCGACAAGGCCGTCGCCACGGATCCCAACAGCCCGTACGGCTACTTCAAGCGGGCGGTGTTCAATCACGAGGATCCGGCGATGCGCAGCGACGTGCTGGCGGATCTGGCGCGGGCCATGGAGATCATGCCCAGCTTCCGCCAGGCGCGCGAACTGCTCATTCTCGTGCTGTACGAGGACGGCAAACTGGAACAGGCGCTGAACGAGCAAGGCAAGCTGGTCGAACTCAATCCCAAGGACAAGGATCTGCGCCGCAAGTACGCGGACAACCTCAAGACCGCCAATCGGGATGAGGAACAGCTCCAGGTGCTCGTGCAAGGATCGCAGATCTTCCCCGAGGAGCCGAACTGGCACGCGGAGATCTCCCGCTGGAAGCTCAGCCACGAGGACATCACCGGCGCCCAGGACTCGATGCTCAAGGCGTACGAGATCTCGGAGCGTGATCCTCGCTTCGGCCTGCTCTATGCCGACGTGCTGCTCCGCGACGGCGCCCGCAAGGATCCGGAACTCGCCCTGCACATTCTCAACCGCCACGAGGAGCCGCTGCGCGGCTATTTCGACCTGTACCTCCTGCGCGCCCGCGCCATGCACGAATTGGGGCGTACCAACGAAGTTCAGCGGGAAATGAGCCGAGCCTGGGAGGTGGTCAAGAGATCTGACGCCTCGCGCTCCGAGGCCGGCGAGCGCTGGGCCAACACGCTCAAGGAACTCTTCGAACCGCTGAATCTGGACGGCATGCTGGCGGTGGTTCAGGGCGTCATGGGCGAAGATGTGCCGCCGGTGATCTACCTCGTCATCGCCCAGTACACCGGCGACTACTCCGCACGTGTCCCGGGCATGGATCAGCGACTGATCGGCCTGCTGGAGACGATCCTCGATTCTCCCGACGTACCGGCGCGGGCGGAAGTGACGGCGGCGATGTTCATGGCGTCGCTGAACTATCGTCAGCAGAACCAGGAAGAAGCGGTGCGTATGTACCAAATCGTGCTGCGCGAGATGCTGCCGAATCTCG
>CAZZPX010000041.1:0-12127 GCA_964655955.1 uncultured Phycisphaerales bacterium
ACGACGCCCTCGATCGCTTCGCCCGGGGTGTAGACCGTCTTGCCGTCCAGAAGTTCGATGCGCAGTCTGCTGCTCATGTACGTGCTTCCGCGGGCAGAATGATGAGGTCGAGATCATCCGCAAGGTCGGGCCAGCGGTGGATGTCGCCGGTGATGCGAAAGTACCAGCGGATGTTGTTATGCGCCAGGTCGAGCGAGTGCATGGCGTCCGCGGGGATGGCGATGGTCGCTGAGCCGCGGCGCATCTCGTCCGTATCGCTGGTTTCCACCAGCACTGCTTCGAAGAACTTCGCGCGATCGGTGTAACTCGACGTGCCGACGCGATAGGTCGCTTCTTCCTGCGCGATGAGCGAGATGGTAAAGGTGTGGATCCGCCGCACCGCCCCGCGCACGCGCCACTCGAAGCGCAGCGTGCCGCCCAGGGGGGTTGCCGGTTCGTCGAGCGTGAGGACCGGCACCGGGTTGAACAGCTTGAGCACCTGGAAGACGACGGCGCCGATCGTGCCCAGACCGATCGCGGCGAAAGGGATCATGAAGAGCGCCAGGAACCACTCGGGATCGCGGTCGAGAAAGCTCTTGACCACGGTGACGATGAAGACGCTGACCACGCCGTTCCAGAGGAGCGCAAAGACAAGAAAGAACGCGAGCTTGCCCAGCCGGCCGAAGCGCGGGCGCAGCACGCGCGGTCGCTGCTGCGGATCGTAGCGTGGCAGGTAGTTCGGCACTTCCGCAGCGGCAGCAGCGGAACGGTCGACTGGTGCGAAGCCGTGCGGTCCAAGCCGCGCTCCCTTGCCGCGCGCACGGCCGCCGCCGCCTAACCGGCCGCGCTTCCGCGCCGCCGCAACGCCCAGGCCGATCATGCCGGCGAGCCCGACCGCCGGGAAGATGAGGGTGAAGAGTCCCATCCAGATGTCGCCCGTCATGCCCGGGTTCAGCACGGATCGGGTCGGATCTTCGGGATCGACATAACAGACGGTTTCGTGCCCGGGCGGGTGCGCAGCGACGACACGCCGCTTTCCGTCGTAGCCGCTCGAAGAGCCCTCCTGGAAGCTGTAGCTCTTGCCCGTGTAGCTGGCGCCGCCGACCTCGTATCGGTAGGTGATCTCGATGCTGTAGGTTGTGCCGTCGCTGTCGGAGTGCGACTTCACATCGCTGCTGACGACCGTGCAGGGGACGGCGGACCAGTTCCGCGCCTGCCGCACGTTCAGCGCCGGGCCGAGAAAGAAGAGCCAGACGAAGACCGAGCCGAAGGCGAAGAAGAAGAGGAAGAAGCCGAAGCCGAAGATCCACCCGGCCCGGCCAGTCTTGCGCATGCGTCTGGCGATCGATTCGGCCATCGGCGACCCTCCCGTTCAGTCGCCGCGATTGTACAGCCGCGCGCGGGCGCGGGCGCGGGCGCTGCGGCGCGCGACGCGCCCCGATACCGGTCTCAGATCGGCAGTGCGGTCAGTTCGCTGTAACGCTGGATGGTCGGCAGCGGCGCTGTCGAGAGAGTTCGGGCAGCATCTCGATCGGGGTGAACCGCTTGCAGCATGCGGTCCGCGAAAGCGAAGGGTCGGCTGCGCCCCGGGTCGGCGTCGTGTCGCCACGCGCCCCGCTCCGAACCCGAAAGGGCCGGCAGAATCACCGGCGCATCGATCAACGAGGGGTCATCCTGGTTAGCGACTCCGCCGGGCGCGGAATCGGCCACAGGCTGGTCGGGGGCGATGGTGACGGTGTTGGCGGGGTAGCTGAAACGGCGCCGCCCGCCGTCATCAATCAGCGTCTTGACGAAGTACGTGCCTCCCAGCCCGTCCGCCACTGTCCACGACTCGCTCGCGGTCGCGTGTGCGTTGCCGGTCGCCGCCACGTTCAGAGTGAGGACGCTGATGCCGGTGTCGCCGTTGTGAGGGTTAAGATCCGTGTCGAGCCAGGCGCTGATCGTGGCGCCGGTGTCGACATCCTGGTACCGGAGCGAAATCGCCGCCTCGTCGCCGCTGTAGAGCAGCCCCGCATCGATCGTGAGCATGACGTTGGGCCACTGCGGACCGGTGCGTGCAAGCGCGGTGCGCGCCGCCGCGCCGCCGAACGGCGCGCCGATGAAGTCGACGGCGACAGCGTCGAGTCCGCCGGCGATGCGCGTGTAGGCGAAGCCGATCTCATCGCGCGCCACGCCGTGCCCTGCGTACCAGTTGTTGGGCACCGTCGTGCCGTCCTCCTGAGCGTTCAGCGCCAGGTCGATCGTGCCGTAGTAGAAGAGGTGAACGTCGCTGTGATCGAGGCTGTAGCCGCCGTTGTCGAGGATGTTTCCGTCCAGTTCGAAGTTGAGCGCCCCGTCGACGGGCTCGCCGTTGAAGTCGAGATAATCGCCGTTCTTCCGCCAGTAGTTGTCGGCGAAGAAGACGTTCTCGGTCAGGGCGACAGGCGGATCCTCTTCGCTGTCGCTGACGAAGTCATCCTGCCCGGCGACGAGCGGATGCGGATCGAGCAGCGTCACCTGCTCCACCCACGCGCCGATCTCACCCAGTTCGCGCGCCAGTTCCGCCGCGAAGGAAGCGCCCCGGCTGTGGCCGATCAGATGCACCGGAAGCTGCGCCAGCGGGGCCGTGATCCCCAGCGCCGGGAAAGCGCTGGTGAGATACGGCAGCACCTCGGCGGCGATGATGTCAGTCGTCGAGTCTGAGCCGTCCCCGAAGAGGAAGAAGTCGTTGCTGCGCTCCGCCCAGTCGAGGGTCACGATCACCTCGCCCGACGCCGTCTGATCAATCGCAGGCGTGCCCGGGTCGTACCTGCGGATGCTCGCATCGTCCTCGCCGATGAAGATCTCATAGCGCGACGCGTCGAAGCCGCCGGGATCGATGCGCTCGGCGATGGCGTCCTGCCAGCTGTCGAGCCAGCCGGGTCTGTCGCCCGTGATCTGAAACCCATGCGTGATCAGCGTCAGCCCCGCGAGCAGGCGCCGCTCCTCGAGGGGCTCGCAGATCGGCCGCCGGACGGCGCCGAGAGCATGACGCGAGGCGGTGAGCGGACGAGGGCGGCGCGGCAAAGTCGACATGACGGTCTCTCCCTGGCCGGATCAAGCGGCCGGCCGGAAAAGTATAGGAGCGGCGAATCGGCGCCGTTCATCTTGCTCGCGGGCCCGCCGGGCCAGGGCGCAGCAACGTCCCGAGCATGTCGCGAACGTGCAGCCAACGCGTTTACAGGCCCCCTACGCGTCGGACGCTTCGAGTTCCTCGAACTCGACATCCGCCATCTCGTCGCTGCTGGCCAGCCGTTCACCCGCGTCGAAGAAGCCCGGCTGGCGCAGCGTGCCGCACTTGGGGCAGGCGATGTTCCCGGTCGCGAGCTGTTCGGGATCGAGCCGCGTGCCGCAGGACCAGCAGGTGATCGACGCCTTGCTGGTGGCGCGATTGACAGTGACGACGACAGCCCAGAGCGCCGCGCCCACGACCGGTATGGAGAACCAGCCGACCCCGACGGACAGCACGGCCATGCAGGTCAGGGCGACGGCGAGCAACAGGCCAAAGACTCTCAAACGCAGGCGGCGAAGCCAGTCCATGAGAACGATTCCTCGTCAAATCGGGCGGTACGCATCGACGATCTCGCGGATTCTATCCGGATTGGGAAGATCATCCACCATGATTTCGATGCCATCCTGACCTGCTGATGAAATTCCGACAGATCCAACGTTCAGAATGCGTTCAAACAGGGACTGATCCGTCTGGATGTTGCGTACGTGATCGTGCAGCACCTCGTTCGTGGCCCGGGAGAGCAGCCCCTCTCGCAGGATGCAGCGCTTGTTGGTGATCTCCAGCCGCACCGTCTGCTTCTTGACCCACCAGGCCGCGATGAAGAGCAGGCCGACGGCGGTGGCAATGAGCCACCACCAGCTTGAGAAGTAGATCGCCGCCACGATGCCGCCGATCCAGATGAGCGTCGTGATGAGGCCGAGGACCGGATGCGCGCGAAACATGGCGGGCTTGACCGTCATGACGTGCTTTTCAGGACCGGAGTCTGGAGGAAGACCCATGGCGCTGGGACGATCCGCCGCCGGTGACGGGGCGACGGGCGGCGCCTGCGGCGGTGCCTGGGTCGCCGGCGCGGCTGCGGGCGGGGGAGCGGCAGGGGAGGGAGCGGGAATCCGATTCACGTCGCCGCAGTGGGGGCAGTCGATCTTCTGCCCGGCGAGCGAATCGTTGACTTCGATCGTTTTGTCGCATTTGTCGCATTGGATCCGAATCACCACCAGGCCTCCTGGATGCCGCCAACCGTTCGCCCATGCCGTTTCGATACCGCATGTTGTAGCCGATCCGGGTCGGACCGGCACGCTGACGGCGCCTTGCGGCGGCGCAGAGCTTCGCTGCCGCCGGCCTCCCGCTTCCGCATACACTGGGCGACATGGATGACTTCCGCTACGAATCGGGTTGGCTGCGGTGCGAGGGCGTTGACCTTTCTGATCTCGCTGAGCAAGTCGGTACGCCGGTCTACGTCTACTCCCGCCACACCTTTCTCGATCATCTGCGGAAGGTCCGCGAGGCGTTTGCGGCTGTGGATCCGCTCATCTGCTTCTCGCTCAAGAGCTGTGGCAACGTGCACCTCGCCCGTCTGCTTGTCGACGCGGGGGCGGGGCTGGACGTCGTCTCCGGCGGCGAACTGCATCGGGCCAAGCTGGCGGGCTGCCCCGGTGAACGCATCGTCTTCGCGGGGGTCGGCAAGACCGATCGCGAGATCGAAGAGGCGCTGCGCTATGGTGAGGCAACGCCCGGCCCCATCGCCTACTTCAACATCGAGTCCGAGGCGGAATTCGAGAACATCGCCGTCCTCGCCCGACGCCTCGGCGTCACTGCCCACGCCGCCCTTCGCGTCAACCCCGATGTCGATCCCCAGACCCATCGCTATACCACCACGGGGAAGCGCGAGACGAAGTTCGGCGTCGATCTCGAACGGGCTATGGCGTTCTTCGAGCGGTATGGCCGTGACGAACACCTGCGCCTGGACGCCCTGCACCTGCACCTGGGCTCGCCGATCTACTCAGCCGAGCCGTACGTCGAGGCGCTGCGGCGGGCGCTGGCGCTTGTTGATGACCTCGAAGCGCGGGGGTTGCCGATCCGGGCCCTGGACATCGGCGGGGGATTCGGCGCGGACTACGAGACCGGCCGGTCGCCTGCAGCGGTGGAATACGCGGACAAGATCGTGCCGCTTCTTCAGCCGCGCGTGCAGCGCGGCCTGCGGGTCATTCTCGAGCCCGGCCGCTCCATCGCCGCCAACGCGGGGGTGCTGCTCACACGCGTGCAGTACGTGAAGGAGTCGGGCGACAAGCGTTTTCTCATTTGCGATGCGGGGGTGCACACGCTGCTGCGCCCGGCGCTCTACGGCGCCTTCCACTTCATCTGGCCGGTGCGCGTGGAGGAGCAGCACGTGCCGCCGCGGCGCGGCGAGGCGCTCGACCTGCCCGGCCTGGTCGCCTGCGATGTGGTGGGGCCGATCTGTGAATCGAGCGACTTTCTCGGCAAGGAGCGCCGCCTGCCCGCCGTCTCGCGGGGCGATCTGCTCTGCGTCTTGACCGCCGGGGCGTACGGCATGACGATGGCCTCGCAGTACAACGCTCATCCCCGGCCTGCCGAGGTGCTCATCGAAGGCAAGGCGGCATGGCTCGTGCGGGCGCGCGAGAGCTACGCCGACCTGACCCGCGGCGAGGAGAAGTGCTCCGCTGTCGAACTCGCGCCCGCCGCTTCGCCCGTATGATGGTCGGCCATGGCGGTGGACCGCATCATCTCGAGCCAGTCGCGCGGGCCGGAGGAGGAGCGGCACAACTGGTCCCTGCGCCCGACGAAGCTGAGCGAGTACATCGGCCAGCGCGATCTGGTTGAGCGCATCGTCATCGCGCTTCAGGCGGCCCGGCAGCGCGAGGAGCCGGTCGAGCACCTGCTCCTGCACGGCCCGCCGGGTCTGGGCAAGACCACGCTGGCGCACGTCGTCGCCAACGAAATGGGCACGAATTGCTACGTGACCGCGGGCCCGGCCCTGACCCGCGGGGCGGACCTGGTGGGTACGCTGACCAAGCTGCAGCCGCGCGATGTGCTCTTCATCGATGAGATCCACCGCCTGCCCGTCGCCGTGGAGGAATACATCTACCCGGCGATGGAGGACTTCCGCGTCGATGTGCAGGTCGACTCGGGGCTCAACGCCCGCACGGTGCACATTCCCGTCAAGCCCTTTACGCTCATCGGCGCGACGACGCGGGCCGGGCTCATTACGTCCCCGCTACGGGCCCGCTTCGGCATCACGCACAACCTTCGCTTCTACGACGTCGACGACCTGCTCGCGATTCTGCGGCGAAGCTGCGGCCTGCTGGGCCTCGGCGAGACGCCGGACGGGCCGCTGCGCACCATCGCCGGCCGCTCGCGCGGCACGCCCCGCATCGCCAATCGCCTGCTGCGACGCGTGCGCGACTTCGCCCAGGTGCGCGGCGACGGTACGATCACGCCCGGCACCGTGAGCGAGGCGCTCAAGCTCGAAGGTGTCGATGAACTCGGTCTCGATGAACTGGATCGCGCCTACCTGCGCGTGATCGCCAAGGTCTACGAGGGCGGGCCGGTTGGTCTGGAGGCCGTCGCCGCCACGCTCGGCGAGGACTCGCAAACGATCGAAGATGTAGTCGAGCCGTACCTGCTGCAACTGGGTTTTCTCGCTCGCACGCGCCGGGGTCGCCAGCTCACCGCCGCCGGGGCAGCGCACATCGGCGCGACGATAGAAGCGGAGAAGTCGCTCTTTGTCGATGACGAGCAGTAGCGAGACACCGCTGCGGTGGCGCCTGGATCCCCGATGAAGCGGCTCGGCTTTGCTGCATTCATGCCCGCATGCGCGGCTCTACTCTCGCTCCAGCGTCTCGATCTGCAGCCGCCGGGCGGCACAGAGCGCGATGGCGATCGCATCGGACACGTCGACCGGCGTCGGCGGTTCCGCCAGCCCGCACTGCGACTGCACCGCCAGTTGCATTTGCCGCTTCCCCGCGTGGCCGTAGCCGGTGATCGCCTTCTTGATCTCGGTCGCGGCGAGTTCCGTGATGTCGAGCCCCGCCTGCGTCGCCGCGAGCAGGATCACGCCGCGCGCGTGACCCATGACGATCGCCGTCGTCGGATGCTTGTAATGTGCATAGAGCTTCTCGACGACCGCCCGGTCCGGCCGCAGGCGCTCGAACACGGCCGCGATGTCGCGGTGCAGTTCGACAAGGCGCTCTTCGACGGGCGTGGTCGATTTCAGGCGAATGACGCCTGCCTCGACCAGGGCCGGCTCCCCCGGGCCGGCGACTTCGACGCACCCGTATCCCGTGAGCTGCAAACCGGGATCGATGCCGACGATGCGCATGGCGGCATCATACAGGCGCTGCCGCGGCAGCCGCAGCGCCGCCGATGCAAAAGCCGCACGCCGAGCGGTGGGCCCGGGTGCGACCTGATGGGGAGAGATACGACAGATCGTGTGCGGCACGCGGCCGCGATGCTTCACATCAGAATGTCGATCAGGCCGCCTTTCCAACTGATCCGCGGTTGTTCGTAGCGCTCGCTCACGCGAGTCTGCACCAGCGTCTCCCGCACCGGATTCGGCTCGCCGACCGGCGCGTTGGCGTAGGCCGCCCGCACGAGCGGTCCGTTGGGCTTCGCCTCCGCGGAGCCGCGACATTCCGCAGGGCTCGGCCGGCAGGCGATGAAGCGCAGTCGCTCGGCATCGCAGCAGGCGGTGAGCTGCGCCGCGGGGCGCATCGGGCGGCACGGATGCGGGCGCGGCGCCAGACAGAGCGCAAGCCAGACGGGTATGGCGTTGTCGTCGATTCGCACACGAGTAGGAGTGCAGCGCGCGTGCCCGAGAGGCGGCGACGGGGGCGCTAGAGCCGAGGTGGCCGCAGCCCCTGCCCGCCGGCGCTGCCCGTCGCTCGTGGCGTGCTGGCAGCGGGTTTCTTACCGGCCCCTGCCGCGCGGCGGCGAATCGACGCCATCCGGAGTTCGATCGGCTTTGCGCGCGAAGGGCGGCAGCCTGCGCCGGATGTTGCAGCGACGCAACGTCGCCGCGTACAGTCCCGGCAACCATGCTGCGCACAGCCGACCTTGACTACCACCTGCCCGCCGAACTGATCGCGACGCGCCCGGCGGCCGATCGCGCCGGGGCTCGGTTGCTCGTGACGCAGCGGGCGTCGGATGAGCCGATCGAGCATCGCGCCGTGCGGGATCTGCCCGATCTGCTCGTCCCGAAGGACCTGCTCGTTGTGAACACGACGAAGGTGATTCCGGCCCGCTTCGCCGGCGAGCGCCGCGACACCCGCGGCAGGGTCGAGGGGCTCTTTCTCGAAGCGAGAGTCGGCGGTGAGTGGCTTGTGCTCCTCAAGAGCAACGGCAGGCTGCGACCGGGACAGGAGGTGGTGTTGCGAGGGGCCGGGGGGCAACTGACGCTGCGGCTGCGGCAGCGCGAGGCGGAAGCGTGGGTGGTCGAGCCGCAGTCGAGGGCTGAGGCGCTGGCGCTCCTGGAGCGCGTGGGCCGGACTCCCTTGCCGCCGTACATCCTGCGGGCGCGCAGAGAGCGCGACGCGCAGGAGTCGTTGCCAGGGGATGAGGACGCGGATGCGCTCGACCGCGCCTGGTACCAGACGGTGTATGCCGACGCCACGGCTGCCGGGGCGGTCGCGGCGCCGACGGCGGGCCTGCACTTCACACCGCAACTACTGGCGGAACTTCACGCGCGCGGCGTCAGGCGAGCCGAGATTGTCCTGCAGGTCGGCGCCGGCACTTTCAAGCCGATCGAAACGGAACATGTCGAGGAGCATCCGATGCACAGCGAGCGCTTTCTCGTGAAGCGCGAGGTGATGCAGCGCATCATCGAGACGCGCCGGGTCGGCGGACGCGTCATCGCGGTGGGCACAACGACGGCTCGAGCGCTCGAATCGCTGCCCTCGCTCGAGCTTGATCACGACGTGGCTGCGTCGACGGACCTGCTGATCACGCCGGGCTACGAGTTCCGCCACATCGACGGGCTGATGACCAACTTCCACCTGCCGCGCTCGACGCTGCTGGCGATGGTCGGAGCGTTCCTGGAGGGCGGCGTTCCGCGCCTGCTGCGGATCTATGCCGAGGCGATTCGCGAGCGGTATCGGTTCTACAGCTATGGCGATGCGATGGTCGTGCTGCCCGCCGGACGATCGCGGGAGTGATGCGAAGAACGTCCGATGCGGACGCGGCTTCATCGTTCGGCGTTGCGCGGCGCCGCGGTTGACCGCCAAGCCGCGGGGGGCTCGCACAATCCGTCGCTCTCATTCCTCTTCGCGCCGCAGCGTCCGCATCTTCTCCGCCTGCGCGGTCGTCAGAATCGCGCCGATGCGCATGCGGTAGAGCGCATTGAGTTCGTCCCGATCGAAGCGCAAGGTGTCCAGCATCCGCTCGTGCCGGGCCCGCTCGCGCTGCGTCTCGGGGTCGAACCAGTTCTCACCGGCCATCTGCACGTTGCGGGCCGCTTCGATCATGCGACCGCAGATGCGAGCGTGTTCCTGACCGTACTTGTCGAACGCCGCCTGCAGCGCTTCATACTGCGGCGTGGTGAGATCGCGCAGTCCCATGGCCTCGTCGAATACGGGATCGGCGAGCGTCGGATCGGGATAGACGTTGGGGTAGGCCGTCTCGTAGAAACTGCGCAAGAGCGTGGATACCTGGGCAGCGGGCAACGTATCGCGCAGCTTGTTCAGTGTTTGCTCCTGGATCTCGAGAAGTTCGCGGCTCGCCTGCTCCGTCTTCTCACGCAGCGAGGCGCCTTCCTCGCGAATGCGCTCGCTGAGCGACATCCACTCGCCGGGCGTGTTCGCCCGCGCCTGCGAGACGAGTCGTTGCACCAACTGCTCCTGCTCCTGAGTCAGTTCGTAGGCTGTCTGCTTGCGTGGAATCGATTCCTCTGCGTAGTTGCGCAGAGCCGGCAGGGTCTTGTCAAACTCTTCGTCGCTCAGGGGAAGGTCGCCCACCAGCTTGATGAGGTTGACCGTGCCGGAGACGCGGAAGGGTGAGTAGAAGCGCTGCCCGCGCTCGCCGAAGACCGTCAGCCGCCGCGCCAGCCGCGCCACCTCCAGCCGCTGCGACTGGGCCGGCATGAGCAGCATCTCGACCTCGTCGAAGTAGTCCGAATCGAGGTCGGCGACCGCCTGGCGAATCTCCGTGCGCCCGCGCTGCAGATCGTTCGCCGCCGCAACGTCCATCTCCCTTTCGTCGTTGTACAGGCGCTGCTGCGGTTCGCGCAGGAGGGTCTCGACGCGCTCCTCGCGCAGCGTCTGGAAGCGATCGAGATAGTCCTCGAGCAGGGCATGGGCCGCCTCGCGCTGCGTGCGATCCAGGCGCAGGAGATGCGCCAGGTCGTTGACGTCGGAGGAAGTCAGGGGGGCGATGTGTGCATTGGGGATCGGCTGCTGGCGCTGCCGCTCCGTCTCTTCGCGCTGCGCTTCGGCGTTCTCCGCTGTCGCCTGCGCGACCGCCTCGGCCGCTTCCTCCCGGGCTGCGGCGGCGGCGAGTTCCTCGCGCTCACGCCGCCGCTCGTTGTAGATCGCGTGTCCGGGGCTGGCGAGGCGCGTTGCCTGCCGCTCCGCCCGGGCGTGCTGGTCCTCGGTGAGCGTCTGCTGTATTGAGTCGCGCGCCTTCTCACTCAGGTCGTCGCGCTTCTCCTCCAGTTCGTTGGTTCGGCGCCAGTGCTCTTCCCAACTGCTCGGATTGACGCTGACGATGGTCTTGAAGCGGTCGTCAATCGCCTGGCGCATCTCCTGCGACGCCCGTTCGTGCTGTTCGCGGTACCGCTGGTGCAGTTCGCTCAGCGTCGTGCGCTGCGCTTCCGTCAGGTCCTCCAGTGCGAGCGCCGCGCGCAGCATCGGCTCGGCCGTCATGCGGTCGGGATAGACGTCCGAATACGCTTCCTCGAGGTAGGCCTGCTCCAGGGACGCTCCTCGGCCGGCGGGGAGCGCCTGCGCCAACTGTCGCATATACCGCTGCGTCTCCTGTCGCTCGTCGACAATGGCTGCCTGAAGATCCTTGCCCGCCTCCTGGAGGGCCTGGTCGACGGCGGTAAGCGCTGCCATCATGCCCATGGGATTGCTGAAGGAGTCCTCGTTGATGCCGAGTTCCTCAAGCTTCCTGAGCACCGACAGCGCGGTGTTGATGATCTCATCGTGCAGCTTCCGCGCGCCCGCGGTGGAGGCGATTTCGTACTGCTCGAGCGAACTGCCGAGCGCCTGCCGCTCCGCGTCGGTCAACTCCATCTCGTCGAGCAACTCGACGAGATCGATCTTGCCCAACTCCCCGTAGAAGGGGAGCGTGTAGCGCTGTTTCTCGCGCGCCCGCAGGATGCGCGGCATCTTCTGCCGCTGCGCCTCGCTGAGGAGCGCCCGCGTCTCCTCGAAGAAGGAGCGGTCCAGCTCCTCGATCATGGACATGATCCGCCGGCGCATGTCGATGACTTCCTTGACCTTCTTGGTCGAGGGCATCTGCATCGGCTCGAACCCTTCGAGCCGGGTGAAGAGGTCCTGGATGTCGCCATAGCGCAGCTCGCGGTAGTTCTCGCGGTAGCCCACGTGCAGCTCGCTCAGGGCGAGTAGCTGCTCTCGGCTGAGGTCGAGGCGATCCGCGTACGTGCGTAAGTCCTTGCTGGATATGGGGTCAGGGACGATGCCCTCGGTTCCCTGGCCTCGCGCCACGCCGGGCAGCGCGAGGCTGAAGAGCAGGGCGATCAGAACGGCAAGACTGGAACGGACGCGGCTGGCGGGGTGTGTAGTCTGCATGACGCAAGGGCCTCCCGAGGTTGTACGCGGGCGCAACAACATCGCTGCACCTGCATCTTATTCCGAAACGAATGCTTGCTTGTTCGGCTCCGGTCGTCGAAACTCTGGCCAGGCCGCCGGCTCCTCCCTCAGGCCGGCCCACCAGGAAGGACGCACCATGCCGGATGTGAGACGGATTCTCGAGAAGAAGGCCGACCAGAGCGTCGCCACGGTGACGCCCGATATGACCGTCTTTCAGGCGGCGCAGCTCATGAACGCGCGGAAGATCGGTTCGGTCATCGTGCTGGAAGGCCAGAAAGTGATCGGTATCCTCACCGAGCGCGACGTCCTGACGCGGATCGTGACGCAGCAGCGC
>CAZZPX010000042.1:0-9249 GCA_964655955.1 uncultured Phycisphaerales bacterium
CCGCCGCGGCTTCCAGTCGGAGCGGGCCAGCGCGCGGGCGACTTCGAGGATGCACGCCGAGCCGTTGCCGTTGTCGATCGCGCCTTCGCCGAGGTGCCAGCTGTCCAGGTGGGCGGTGACGAGCACGAGTTCCTCGGCGAGCGGCCCCGTGCCCGGGATCTCAGCCACCACGTTGCGCGGGTTGGCCTCCCAGACTTCGGCATCGATCCTGATGTTGACGCGCACCGGCCCGCCCTGGTCCAGCCGCGCCAGCAGCAGTTCCCCTTCTTCACCGGTAATCACCACGCCCGGCTCGGGCCTCGGTTCGCTGTGGCAGACGCCGACGCGCGCCTGTTCGTCGAGCCGCGAGATCTGGATGAGCCCCGCCGCGCCGTGTTCGAGGGCGCTGCGCATCTTGGCGCCGCGATGCCTGCCGCCTTCTTTCACCAGGGCGAACCTGCCGCGCAGCATCTCACCGGCGGCGGCGAACTCCTCCTCGCCGCCTTCGCCGACCGCCAGAACCTCCGCGGTCAGGCCGCCTTCCGGCGTGCTGAGGCAGTTCCCCAGGGACAAGGCCCCCTCGAGTGGAACCGGCTCATCGCCCAGCAGCGTCCCGCGCGTCTCCCGATCCTGCCACGAGGTCATGGAGAAGGGCTCGAAGTGCACCCGTTCCAGGCCGTAGCCGACACAGGCGTCGGCGACCAACTGCTCTGCCCGGGCAGCGTTCTCGGTGCCGCTCAGCCGCCCGCCCGGCATGGCGAGCGCGCGCAGGTTCTGCGGAAGCTGGGCATGCATCATGACGTCGCCGACCAGCCGCTCGTCGATCTCGCGCGGAGGCTGCGCAGCGCAGCCGGCCAGCAGCAAGAACGCCGTTAAGGAAAGCAAGTACAAGTGGATGCGGCAGGTCATGGACAAGTCTCCGGAGAACGGAAAGGCGCGGGATCGCACCGCAGATCGGCTCATCCTACCGGACAAGGCGTGAGTTGCCGGGCATCGGCCCGGCGGGGCGCAGACGCCGGGTTCAGCTCCGATAATCCCGACGAGGTCAGAAGCTGCATCGCCGTTTGCCGCCTCTCCCCACCGCCGTCACAATGGGACGCCTGCATCGCCGGGCGGCGTCGTGCCGCCGACACCTCGATGCCCAGGGACCGCCACGCCATGAGTGATGTCGCGCCAGCCGCGAACCGAGAGTCCAACGAGTCGGGCACCAGCGCTGCAATCGCGGTGAGGCAGATCGCCGGCTGGCGGATCGTGCGCCGGCTGGGTCGAGGCGGCATGGGAGCGGTCTTCCTCTGCGAAGAGCCGAACTCGCGGGGCCGCCGGGCGGTGAAGCTGCTCGCTGCGGACGAGGGCGAGCCCCTCGCCGAGCGCCTTCGCCGCGAAGCGCCTGCACTCGCCGACATGCACCACCCGAACCTCGTGCGTCTCGAGCGCTTCGGTGAGGAGAACGGCGTCGCTTACCTCTTCATGCCCTACCTCGGCGACGAACGCGGACCACACACACTCGAACGCCACCTGCGCGAGCGCGGCGGTGCGCTGCCCGCCGCTGAAGTCGGCAGGATCGTGCGCCAACTGCTTCAGGGGCTGTCTCACGCACACAAGGCGGGCCTCACCCACTGCAACCTCAAGCCGAGCAACGTGCTCCTCGATCACGCATCGGACACGCTGTCGGCGAAGATCGGTGATCTCGGGCTGGTGCGTCTGGCCAGCGAAGAGGTTCAGCGCCGGCGCGTCTACGCAAGCATCAGCCAGTCAGTTAGTTTCGCCGGCGCCGCGCTCGCCGATGACGAGGCGGAGCGGGCGAACGATGCCCTGGATGAGGATGAAGCCGCAGCCGCCGACGACGACGCCCCACTGCTGGAAAGCTGGGCGTACATGGCCCCGGAGCAACGCATGCCTGCCGGCCGCACCGATCACCGCACGGATCTCTACGCGGTCGGGCTGCTGGCGTATCGCATGCTCCGTGGGCGCCTGCCGGATGCCATCTCGCGCTCACCCGATCGGCTGGGCGGCAGGCTGGCGGGGTGGAACGCCTGGATCGAGCGCTCGCTGAACCTGGACCCCGAAGCGCGATTCCAGACGGCTCGCGAAGCGCTCGACGCTCTGCCGGAACAGACCCAGGCGAACGCCGGCGCGAAGACGGCGACGCTGGTGACGATCGCGGCGGCGACGGCGCTGCTGGTCGTCGGGGCGATCGTGGCGGCCCCGTTGCTGAGCAGCCTGTGGTATGGCGACGATGTCCCGCCTCCTCAGCCGCAGCCCGCACCGCAGACGGAGCCGGAGGTGCCTGAGACCGAGCCGGAGCTGTCCGAGCGGGAGATGTCCGAGCCGCAAGCGTCCGGCGAAGCGGAAGCGCCCGTTGAGGCCGATGCGCCCGGCGAAGTCGATGCGCCGGCGGCGCCTCCCGGCGATGCCCCGGCAGGCGCTGAGCCTGCCGAACTCGGTGGCTGAGTTCGCTTCAGTCAGCCGACCAGCCATAGTGCGCCAGCAGCATTCCCAGATCGGCTTGATCAACAACGGCGTCGTTGTTCACATCCGCGGGGCAGGGGCACAGCGACGGGTCGTACACTCCCGCATCGTCGAACGGCAGGTGGAGGACAAAGCTGTTGCCATCCGGCATGCCGTAGAACTCCCAGATCGTTCCCGGGCCCACCGCGAGCGTCCGATCCTCCAGCGCAAGTGAGGCGCCGAACCAGCGCGTGTCGCGCCACTGCGGTGCTTCGATCTGATCAACGAGAAACCAACCGCTCGCTTCGTCGCGTTCATAGAGATATACGATGCCGTCGCCGGCAAACGGAGCGCCGACGGCAAGCCGATCTCGCCACAGCGCCACCCCGTGGGCGAACCCCAGGTTCTGCACGTTGCCCGGCAGTTCGAGCCGATCTGAGACCGACCATCCGCCGCTTCGCGAACGCTCGAGCACATACGCGGCACCGCGGTTAGGCGGGTTGGAGTCGTCGCGCGGGGCGCCGATGACGATCCGCTCGCCGTCAACCGTGACGCTGCCGAGCCAGCCGGCGCCGACTCTCGCCTGATACGTCACCCTCCAGAATCGATCGGCGCCGCGCTCGAGAATGAAGACGTTGTCCGGATACGTCTCGATGAAGCAGAGGAGGTTCTGGTCGCCCGCCGCCTTAGCGCGATAGCCGATGTTTGTTTGCAGATCGAGGCTCTGGACCTGGCGCCAGACGCCGTCGATGCGCTCATAGAAGACAACGACACCGTCGTCGCGCAAAGCCGCGATCGTGTCGCCGGCGATTGTTGTGGCGAAGTGAACATCGTAGTCGGGGATCTGAATGCTGCCGGTTGCGAACCAGCCGTCGCCGATCCGTTCGAGGATATGCGTCACCTCGACAATCCCCGCTGCAACATAGAGCGAGCCATTGGTGGCGACGTTCCAGCCGGCCGACCACCCCTGACCGAATGTCGCCATGTGGGTCCAGTCGTGACCGGCTCGCTCGAAGATGTGATGCCGCCCGAGAATCAAGCTGTGGTTGTCCCACCACAATTCCAGCACGCCAACAGCTTCAGCAGAGACGGCGAGTTCGCAGCCGAAGCACTCCCGCCAGTTGTCATCGGGAATGAGCGGGATCGGCACGCACCCGCCGGGAACACACTCCCGTTCGTAGTCGTCGAGCAGAAGCTGCACGTCGAGTTGATCGACGGTTCCGTCGGCGTTGATGTCGCCGGGAACGAGGCAGGCGTCGGGGATCATGTCGCCGTTGGCATCGCGCCGTGACCAGGCGAAGATGTCGACCACGCCGGATCGCGGGGCGTCCCCGTCAGCCTCGGGCGCGCCGAGATAGCCCGCCCCATCGCGCAGTGACAGCGACGGGCTGAGCGCGTCGCTGATGTTCTCGAGCGTGATCTGGGTGCGCAGCGTGTACTCGCCGTTCACCCATTGATACGCATGTACAGCGGCGAAGTGATCGTCGTCGCTGCCGCCCCGACTTGCAGCGAGCAGGAACTCGCCTTCGACGCCGAGCGAACTGCCCAGGCGATCTCCGGGCCGCCAGCGCGGCGTACCGAGCGACTGCAGCAACTCCCAGGCCGCTCCGTCGACCCGGCCGTAGACGTACACCGCGCCGCCTTTCAGCACGAGGTAATCGGCATTCGGCTCACCAATGAGAATCCTCTCGTCGTGCACCGCAAGGGGCGCGCCCGACGAAGCCAGGTAGTCGAGGTCGATCGTGCCCGACGCCAGCCATGCACCGTCATCCTGCTCTGCGAAGACCTGCACTGCACGGCGCGTGGACGCGGCGATGAGCCGGCCGCTCATGGCGAGGTTCAGCCCGAGCCGGTACTCGCCGAGCAACTTGCTGTGCAGCGTCCAGTGGCCGCCGGCGTCGCGTTCGTAGAGGTACAGGGCGCCGGCGGCGAGTCTCTGGTCGAAGGGCGACGTGACGACGAGCAGATCGTCCCTCAGGGCCACGGCCCGGCCGAATTCCGCATCGGAGTCGGCGTCAATAGGTTCGAGGGTCTGCACGTCCGTCCAGCCGCCGCCTTGCAGTTGCAGGATGTGCACGGTGTTGGTCTTCGGCGAACCGAGAATGAGCGTGTCCCCCGCCGCCGCGACCGCCGAGCCCACTTCCGCCTCCGCAAGCGCCGGTCGGATGCCGCCGCGCGGCAGCCACTCCCAGGTGTCGAGGCGGGTGTACCAGTAGACGGCGCCGTCCCAGCCGATGCCGTCCCGCCCCGGCGCTCCGATGAACAGGTCATCTGCGCTGACGACGACCGCCTGGCCGAATTCATCGCCGGTGAACCCATGCCCCAGAAAGAGCCGTGTGCGCTCGCACGGTCCGTCGGCGAGAGCTGCCGCCGTGAAAGCAATCACCATCACCGGGGCCGCCGCTCGTCCTGCCCAGAATCTTCGTCGCATGTCCTACCCCTCTGCAGACTGCGTCACGACGGTGCAACAACCGTGTGTCTTCCTTCAGAATACCGCAGCATCACGCAGCGAGGGATCAATTCTCCGAATTGCGCGCCGCTTCACCGATCGTGCCAGCGTACGGCTTCGCAGCCCCGCATTGTCACTGCAGCGTCTATGATGCACCGGAACTGGAGGCGCCCGATGTTCAGAAGGCAAGTGGTTGTGCTGTCGCTCTCCCTGATACTGGTGGGATGCGCCGGCGGTACGACCGGGCACAATGACTCCTCGCCGGCGGAGGCCGCGGCCTCGACGGGCGGCAGCCATCCCGCCGACGCCGCCCCCGCCTCGTCCGTCGCGACCGATCCACACACCCCAGCCGAGATCCCTGCCGAGACCGAACCGGCGCCCGCGACAACGCCCGCCTACCGCCAGACCAGCGCCATCCTCGGTGGTGCGCGCGCGCATACGGCTGCAACCGGCGCCGAGAACGATGGCGCCCTACCCGCTGCACCGGCGGAGGACGCAGAGGCGGACGCGCCGTCCGCGCCGCTGCCCCGGTTCACCAACAGTGTCGGCATGCAATTCGTGCTTCTGCCGGCGGGTACGTTCATGATGGGCTCGCCGCCGGAAGAGGTGGGCCGCACCCAGTTCGAGACTCGCCACGAGGTGACGCTCACCCGGCCGTTCCATATGGGCGTAACGGAAGTGACGCAGGCGCAGTATGAGGCCGTCACCGGCGACAACCCCAGCAAGTTCCCCGGCGAACGGACGCCGGCACAGAACATCACCTACGGCGATGCGGTCGCCTTCTGCGAGAAGCTCAGCGAGAGGGAAGGACGCACCTATCGCCTCCCCACGGAGGCGGAGTGGGAATACGCCTGCCGGGCAGGCACGACCACGCCTTTCGCCTTCGGCAAAACGATCAGTGATCAGGAAGTGAACTTCAAGGCGACGGTGGCATACGGCGACGCGGAGCGCGGAATCTACCGCGCCCGCCCCGTCGCGGCGGACGGCATGCCGCCCAATCCCTGGGGCCTGATCAGCATGCACGGCAATGTGCAGGAATGGTGCAGCGACTGGTACGACCAGGACTACTACGCCAAGTCCCCCGCCGTCGATCCGACCGGGCCCGGCAGCGGCCGCATGAAAGCGCTGCGCGGCGGCAGCTATCTCGCCTATCCGCAGTATTGCCGCTCAGCGCATCGCTTCGGCGCTTCGCCCAATCACAAGTTCATGAGCATCGGCTTTCGCGTGGTGTGCGAGTTCGACGCCGAGATCGAAGAGTGAGTTCGCCGGTGATCCCGCGCAGGGACTGAAGTGCCAGTGCCCGGAACGCTGGCGCCGACTTGTTCAGTTCGTCGGCGTGGTGTCGAGCGCCAGTTGCGTCTGGCAAATCTGCTGGTAGACGGGGCAGCGGCCAAGCAGTTCGTCGTGCTTGCCGACGTCGACGACGCGGCCCTGATCCATCACGACGATGCGGTCCGCCTGGAGCACCGTGCTGAGGCGATGCGCGATGAGCAGCGTCGTGCGCCCGGCGCAAAAGGCTCGCAGGGCCTTATTGATGTTCTCCTCGCTCTTGGCGTCGATCATGCTCGTCGCCTCGTCGAGGATGAGAATCGCCGGATCGCGCAGAATGGCGCGGGCGATGGCGAGTCGCTGGCGTTGCCCGCCTGAGAGCGACACTCCGCGCTCGCCGATCTGCGCGTCGTACCCGCCCGGCTTCTCCATGATGAACTGGTGGGCGAGCGCCCGCCGCGCCGCATCGATGATCTGCTCGCGCGTGGCGCCGGGCGAGCCGTAGGCGATGTTGCTGGCGATGGTGTCGTCGAAGAGGACGGTGTCCTGCGTCACCACGCCGATCTGCCGCCGCAGACTGCGGAGGTTGTACTTCTCGATGGGCTTGCCGTCGATGAGAATGTACCCCTCGCGCGGATCGAAGAGACGCGGCACCAGGCTGAGCAGCGTGGTCTTGCCCGAGCCGTTCGGCCCGACGAACGCCACCGTCTCACCTGCCTCGATGCGGGCGTTCACCTCGGCAACGGCATCGCGCTCCCCCTGCGGATAGCGAAAGGTCACGTCGCGAAAGTCGATCGACTCGCGCAGGCGCGGCAGGCTGGGCAGCTCGCGCGTGCGCAGGTCTTCCGTCGGCATCTGCATGACCAGGGCGATGCGCTCCGCGGCCCCGGCGCTTTCCTGCAGATCGTTGATGAAGTTGGTGATGGGTTTGATCGTCGCCGCCCCCATCCCCAGAGCGGTGAGCGACACGATGAGCTTCTCCGGTTCGAGCTGATCGTGCAGCACGTACCAGCAGGCGACGGTGGCGAGGATGCAAAGGACGATCGTGGTCATCGCCTCGACGACGGGCGAACTCGCCGCCCGGGCCGTGCGCATCGTGAACTCCGCCTTCATGACTTCGCGGTTGATGCGGTTGAACCGGCCGCGCTCGTACCACTCCCCCCCGTGCACCTTCACCACGCGAATGCCCTGGACCGACTCGGTGAGCGCCCCGAGCAGGCGCGCCGACTGGGCCAGCGCGCGATTGGAGGAGCGGCGGATCACCTTGCCGAACTTGCGAATCACCAGCGCCACCACCGGCGCCACGATGAGCGTGATCAGCGTGATGCGCCACTCGACGATGATGGCGACGGTCAGACCGGCCACCCCGCGCGTGATCTGGGCCACGGCCTTGCTGAGCAGGGCGGTGAAGCCGCGACGCAGCATGTTGGTGTCGCGCACGATGCGGCTGATGGCGTCTGTGGTCCGCGAACTGAGGATCTCCGCCATGGGCAGGCGGATGAGCTTGTCGTAGGCGGCGCGGCGGATGTTGACCACGGCCCGGATCGCCACCGTCATCGACCAGTAGGCGTGCAGGAAGTTGACCAGCGCGCCGAAGATAGTGAGCGCGATGATGACCGCGAAGGTGAGCACCACGCCGTCGAACCGATCCGTCGGCAACAGGTTGATCAGCGAGTCGGGAATGAGGCCCCCGAGGCGCTCGTCCGCCTCGACGCCGAACTCACGCAGCGCCGGTCCGTCCGGGTCGATGAGGGCGCTGATGACGGGCTGCATGGCGAGCAGCCCCGCCCCGAAGGTGACGGCGCAGGTGAACGCCGCGACCAGGGCCAGCACGAGCATGCGGCGATAGCGCAGCATGTAGCGGGCGAGTTGCCAGAAGGCCTGCATAGAGGGAGCAGTATGGCGGGGTCGAAGCCAAAAGGCCACCCGCCGACCCTAGTCGAGCTGCGCCGCCCGCAGGGACTCCAGGTGTGACCAGAACTCGGGATAGGTCTTGTTCACGCAGGCGGGATCCGCGATGCGGATGCCCGGCCGGCGCAAACCGAGCACCGCGAAGCTCATCGCCAGGCGATGATCGTCGTAGGTGTCGATGACCACGGGCCTGGGCGAGGCGGCTCCGGGACCGCGCTGGAACAGCACTTCGCTCGCACCGGCCGGGTCGATGCGCAGCGACTCGTCACCGTCCTCTTCCTCGATCGTGGCCCGCGCGCCCAGCTTGCCGAGTTCGGTCTGGAGGGCGGCGAGGCGGTCGGTTTCCTTCACGCGCAGCGTCCGCAGGCCGCGCAGCACCGTCGTCCCCTCGGCGCAGCAGGCGACTGCGGCGAGCGTGAGCGCTGCATCGGGCATGAGCGACATGTCGATGTCGATGCCGCGCAGAGGCTCAGCCCGGCCGGTGACGGTGATGAAATCCCCGCCGAAGACGAGCCCCGCGCCCATTCGCGCCAATGCATCGGCGAAGCCGACGTCGCCTTGGGCCGAGCCCTTGCCCAGTCCTTCGATGGTGCAGCTTGCGCCGGGGGTGATGGCGGCGGCGGCGAGAAAGTACGTGGCGCTGCTGGCGTCCGGCTCGACCAGGTAATCGCAGGCGCCGTAGCCGCCGCGGGCGATCTCAAAGCGCCGTCCCTCTTCCTCCACCCGCGCCTCCACGGCGTAGCGCCTCATCAGACTCACCGTCATGGCGATGTAGCTGGCGGAAGTAACGGGCCCGGTGAGCGTGAGCGTCAGGCCGCGATCGCAGAGCGGCCCGACCATGAGCAGCGCGGAGATGAACTGGCTGGAAAGCGTGGTGGGCACGGTGAGTTCCCCGCCGCGCAGCGGCACGCCCGTGGGCTCGACGCGCAGCGGCGGGCAGCCGCTCCCACCGAGGTACTGGATCTTGGCGCCGAGGTTGCGCAACTGGTCGACGAGTTCGCCGATCGGGCGCAGGCGCATGCGGGCGTCACCGTCGATGGTGACAGGCGCGCCGGCAAAACAGGCGGCCGCCGTCAGGAAGCGGGTGGCGGTGCCGGCGTTGCCGAGGTGCAGTCGGCCCCCGCCCGGCAGGCTGCCCCCGCCGCCCGCGACGCGGTAACCGCCCTCGACCGGCTCAATGGACACGCCCAGCG
>CAZZPX010000042.1:9259-12072 GCA_964655955.1 uncultured Phycisphaerales bacterium
AGCGCCTCGACCATGCGCCGCGTGTCGTCTGCCTCCAGGGGATTGCGCACCAGGGACTCGCCCTTCGCCATCGCCGCCAGCAGCAGCGCCCGATTGGTGAGGCTCTTGGAGCCGGGCGGCGTCAGCACGGCGCAAAAAGCGCGCAGCGGCTGGATCGGATAGGGATCTGAAAGCGTCAAGGCTCCTCCGTCGGGCACGTTTGAACTGCGCTCGGCCGATCCAGGACAGCACACGTCGCTTCTCACTCAGAAAGGGGTGTCGCTGATGCCGCCCGTCTTACCCTTCACGTCGGAACACAGCGACGACATCTTCAACCGGGACCACGAAGAGGCGATTGTCGCCCTCGAAATCCACCGGAATGGCCTGCTTCGGATTGAAGAGCACGCGGTCGTACTGCTTGATCGGGTAATCATCGTCGGCTTCAACCTGACGACTCACCGACACCACCCGACCCGTCAAGGTGGGAATCTCGATCTTGTCCGGAAGGTGAATCCCCGACTTGGTCTGCTTCTTGTCCTCATCCTTGCGAATCAGAACGCGGCTGCCCAGCGGCTCCACGACTTCCAGCTTCGATGCGGCGCCTGCTTCCTTTGCCATGACCTTCATTCTACGTCATTCACTCTCGCCTCGTGCGCCTGTCCGGTGCCAGCGGAGAGTTCTGCGCGCGCAAAGATCGCCAGCGACGCGCCGCGCGGCTGCGCCGCCGTCAGTCGAAGCGTGTACGCCCCGCAGGCGACGCCCGATGTGTCCCACAACGCCAGCACCTCCGGCGGCGAGTCCAGCCCGACGGCGACCGGCGTCCAGTCCGTCTCCGCTTCTGACGGGCGAAAGGCAAGCTCGCAGGGCGCCGCAACCGCCGTTTCCCAGGTCACCAGTTGCGCCCGACCGCGAATCGGCACCGGCTCACCTGCGACGCCTTGCGCGTCGCTGAGCCGCAGATTGATCGCCAGGCCGACATCAAGCACTGCCGGCAGGCGCGCAGGCTCGCAGTTGAGCAGGGCCGCTGTCGCCGTCTCCGCCACCACAGGCGCGAGGCTTGAGAAGCGGCACTCGTGCAGCGTTACGCCGCTTTCGCCGACGAACGCCGCCTCGGCGGGCAGCGCGCAGCGAACCGCGCCAAGCGTCCCGGCGTCGTCGCTGCGCAGCGTCGCGCCCACCTGATCCAGTGTGCAGTCGATGAGGGTGAGATCGGCTGTGCCGGTCACGCACGCGGCGCTGAGATGAGCGGCGTCTTCGACGCGCACCGACGACTTCCCGCCTGCGTCCACCATCCACCGCGCGATGTGCGAATCCTCTGCAGCGATGCGAAGCGGGCCCGACTCGAGCACGAACTCCTGACCATTCACCGCTGTGAGTCCGCGCAAGACAACCGCAGCGGACGACTCCTGCGCGAAGGCGAGGCGGATGGCGGCGAGGTCGCAATCGATCAGCCGCAGCGCAGCGCTCTCCTGCACGTGCAGGCCGAGGCGCACGCCCGTGCACTCGCGCAGAGCGAGTCCGCAGCGCGGCGCATCGGCGGAGAGGCCAGCGACGAACTCAAGCGACCGCGCCGACCAGACGCCGGTCTCCACGCTCTGCAGCCCGCGCAGTTCAGCCGCTTCGCGCGCCGGCGCACTCAGCCAGACAAGCGGCTGCGTGCAGTTATCCAGAACGACGGCTGAATCGCCCGCCTGCAGGACCGCACCGACGTCCCGGCAGCTTGTGAAGCGCAGCGTCGCCTCATCCGCCGCCGTCCAGTCGATGCGGTCGCCCAGCCCGCTGCGAGCCGCGGTCACGCTGGAGCGACCGAACAGCGTCGCGCGCAGCGGCCGATCCGACGTGTCGATCTCGCTGTCGACCAGCTCGATTCGGCCTCCGTTCGTGCAGTACAGGGCGTGCTGCTCGGGCCAGTCCTGCTCGAAGTGCAGCCTGCCGGCGGTGACGCGCACCAGCGCCGACTCGCCGACGAGGAGATCCCCCGCCACGGTGAGCGTCGCCCCCTCGACGAGCACCTGGGCGCGGTTGAGCAGCACCAGACGCCCCTCGATGCGATGGTCCGCGGTGACACGCAGGATCTCCTCCGGATCGTCCGCCCCGACGAAGACGTAGGGCTCCTGCAGCCGCGGCACATCCCCCGCAGCAAGCTGAAGAAAGAGAAAAAGGAGCGTCACGAATGACATGCAGGGATCGTAGCGGCGTTGGACCATGGGCGGGCGCGGCGGGGATTCTGGGGCCGCTCCCCGTGCTCCGCCGATACACCCACTGGTTGTCTTAGCGCGCTACCATAGCCGCAGCATTTCCGCCGACGCAGGCACCACTTCCGCACGACGAGCCCTTCCCGCATGGCCAAGCGAAACCAGCCGCAGCCCGCAACCAACGATCCGGTGCTCCTCAAGCGCCTGGGCTGGGTCTTTCTCGCCGCCCTGCTGGTCTTTCTCACCACGGCCTTCGTGACCTACAGCCCCGCCGACCCGCCCGGACGCAGCGCCTGGCCTCTCAATGAACGCGTGGAGAACGCCTGCGGCCGGGCCGGAGCGCTCATCGCGCACTACGGCCTGGAGATGCTGGGGTCCGGCGTGTACGTGGTATTGGGCGGGCTCTTCGCCTATTTGGCGGCGACCGCGGCGAAACGCCGAGTCACCCATCCGTTCATGCGGGCCCTGGGCGTGTTGCTCATGGCGGTCGCGCTGGGAAGCGCCCACGCATTGGTCGCGCCGCGCTTCACCAGCTTTCCGGAGGGGGGCGGGGGCCTGCTCGGCATCGCTGTCACCCACAACCTCGCCAGGCACTTCGGGGCGATTGGCGCCGGCTTCGCCATCGCCGCCGCCGCCTGG
>CAZZPX010000043.1:0-11987 GCA_964655955.1 uncultured Phycisphaerales bacterium
CCCGATTCGAGACAGGAGAAAGTGGAGTGCCGAGCGCGAGACTCCGCTCGCTCCACTCTGGCAAAGCCACCCCGCCCTTCATCTCCCGTCTCCCATCCGCTACGCTTGCGCCCATGAGCAGACTGATCATTGCCGGCGGACGACTCATCGATCCTGCCGCGAACGTCGACCAGGTCGCGGATCTTGCCCTCGCCGACGGCAGGGTCCTCGAGATCGGCCGAGTCTCCCCTTCACCCGATGACGACGTGATCGACGCCGAGGGCCTCATTGTCTCGCCCGGCCTCATCGATCCCCACGTGCACCTGCGCGAGCCGGGCCAGGAGGATCGCGAGACGATCAAGACCGGGACGGCGGCGGCGCTGAGCGGCGGCTTCACCACCGTCTGCTGCATGCCCAACACGCAGCCCGCCATCGACGACGACGGCCGGGTCGAGTTCATCTTCCGCCAGGCGAGCCGCTACGGCTCCTGCCGCGTCTTTCCCATCGGGGCCGCCACCAAGGCCCGCAAGGGCGAGGAGCTGGCCGAGATGGGCCTTATGGCCCGGGCCGGGGCCGTCGCCTTCACCGACGACGGCGACGCCGTCGCCTCGCCCGGCATGATGCGGCGCGTCCTCGCCTACCTGCAGATGACCGGCAAGACGTTCATGCAGCACTGCCAGGAGCCCACCCTCACGGTCGGGGCGGACATGCATGCCGGCGCCCGCTGCATGCGCATGGGGCTCAAGGGGTGGCCCCGCGTTGCGGAGGAGTTGATCATCGAGCGCGACGTGCGGCTGAACCGGATGTTCGGCTGCCGTTACCACGCCCAGCACGTCAGTTCCGGGGGAAGCGTGGAGATCCTCGCCCGCGCCCAGGCCGAGGGCCAGCCCGTCACCGCCGAGGCCAGCCCCCACCATCTGCTGCTCACCGACGAGGTGTGCGACGGCTACAACACGCTGGGCAAGGTCAATCCTCCTTTGCGAGAGAAAGGCGATATCGATGCCCTGATTCAGGGAATCAAGGACGGCGTCATCACCGTCCTCGGCTCGGATCACGCCCCCCACACCCGCGAGGCCAAGTCGCTCGAGTTCTCCCAGGCGCCTTTCGGCATCGTGAGCCTCGACTGTGCCCTGGCCTTATATATGAAGGCGCTGCTCGAGCCCGGCCATCTGGACTGGGCGCAGTTCCTCGCGATGCTCACCATCAACCCTGCGAAGCTGTGCGATCTGGACGCGCTCGGCCTGGGGACACTGGGCAAGGGGTCGGCTGCGGACGTGACGCTGATCGACCCGGACCACGCCTGGACGATCCGAGTGGACGAGTTCAGGAGCAAGAGCCGCAACGCCCCCTACGACGGGTGGCAGGTGCGCGGCCGGGCGGTGGGCGCGATCGTCGCGGGGGAGGTCAAGCTGCTCCGTGAAGCGGGTCGGCTGCGCGCTGCGGGGGCCGCCGCCGCCAGCATTTGAAAAGGGCACAGGCGACTCCGGAGTCACCAAAGCGACGCAAGGCTGCGGCATCCCCTGTTTAGGTAATTCCACGTACGAAAGAGATCATCTACGATCTGTTTTCGGAGCGAAATGCGTATTTTGGTAATCTGGGCAAACTGGGCAAGGCTTTCGGCTGGTTCGGACCAAGGGTAAGGCCCCACAAGAGGTTGCGGGAGTGAAGATTGCAGTGGGCGATAATTGACTTTCTTCTTGTGCGCTGGAATCTTGGTGTTAACCTACAGGCTGATGGCGCGGAGTCCGACTTAAGTGGGGAGGAAGATGAATCATTGGCGACCAGCGGCGTCTATTGGTGCCGGGTCACGAAGTTGGGTTCAGCTTCAGCTCCTCACGCCGTACCAGGCGTTTCTAGCGGTCGTTCAGGACCGCACGCCCTGGGGCTCCGCCAGTGTTGTGATCGTTCTATCTACGAGATGCGTACAGTACGCGAGGAGAAATGACAGATGAGTATGACTCGTAACCTTCTTGGTCTGGCTCTGGTCGCTGTTGCGGGAACCGCCGTCAGCGCCGACCCCGTCACCCACGACGCCACCACCAACGCCTTCAAGGCGCAGGTCGATGGATTCCGCACCGCCCAGGCGGTCGGCATCAAGACCAACACGACCCGCGAAGGCGCCGTGGCGTTCTACGACATCAAGACCTGCCCTGAGTGCAAGTGGACCTACAACTACGGTTGGGTCGATCCCGAGTGTTTCGACAACGGCGACAGCAACCCCGGTTGCACGGGCTACGTCTACATCCTGCCCCTGAACACCGATGATCCCGGTGGCGCCTACGGCTTCGGCACCGCCCCCGAGTTCGATGACGGCGGCGGCAACGTCTGGATCACCGACATCGTCTACGACGACTACCTCGGCGACGAGACCGTCTTCGGTGACACCGGCACGACCAAGCCCATGGTCGCCTTCAACGGCAACGCCTGGACCTACAACGCCTGGGGCTCCGGCCAGGACAAGACCTACGTCTGCCAGTACCTCTGGATCAGCGACGACGGCGCCACCTTCTACGGCGGCTGGGTGTGGGAACTCCCCGCTCTCAACGGCGAGAACTGGGGCTACAGCCTCACCGCCGGCACGCTCGATGATCCGCAGGATCCCGGCGACGTCTTCGAGGTGCCCTACGCCGGCATCCTCTGCTTCGACTACGCCAACGAGACCCTCGAAGGCTTCTCCGACGCCGGCGCCTGGCAGTTCTTTGCCGGCGGCGACATCGCCGACCCCGCCATGCCCTATCCCACCGATCTCTACGCAGTCGGCTACAACGACGAGCTGCTGTGGGCGTTCGGCGGCATCGACGATCCCAATGTCGACCCCGACTTTGACGGCGATCCGGAACTCAGCTACCTCGACATCTACGGCACCGGCTACCTCATCAACTGGGCCTTCGTTCATGACACGATTCCCAGCGAGCTGTCCCACGCCACCCCCAGCTACATGGGCATCAGCGGCAGCTCCTGCGACGGCGACATCAACGGTGACGGCATGACCAGCCAGGCCGACCTCGGCATCCTGTTGGCTGCCTACAACACCTGCCCCGGCGACCCCGGCTACAACGCGGCCGCCAACCTCGACGACACCGACGGCACCGGCTGCATCGGTCAGGCCGACCTCGGCGTCCTGCTCGCGGACTTTGGCTGCGGCCAGCCGTAATCTGCTGCAGGTCAACCACAGCGCGGCTTCGGCCGTGACTTCGACCCCACAGGGGCTGCTCCACGGAGCAGCCCCTTTCCTTTTTTGGGTCTCCGGCAGCAACGCAGTGGAGAGAGTCGAGAGGCGCAAGCGGAGAAGCCCGCAGCCGCACTACCCGATTCACCCATTCCCAAGCGACCCGTCGCTGACGGAGGGAAGCAGCCATCTCAAATCTGAAATTTCAAATCTGAGATTCGCGATCAGCAATTCCGCCCCGCATCGCCTTTAGCTCGTCTCCTCTCGCGGCCCTGCCTCCGCCAGTGCCGCGCGGAGCGGCTCCAGGTGCTTGCCGAACTTCTCGCCCCGCCCCACCGAGGACGCGTAGATCGGCTGCTGCACCTGGTCGTAGCTGAGCGTCAGGGCCGTGCGCCCCGACTCGTGGAAGCGAACGCACGCCTCGTCCCAGGGCAAATCGAGGAAGTCGATCAGCCGCCGTGCTTCGCCCTCCAGGTCGGCCACCACGCGCTCGTACTGCACGCGCAGGATCTTCACCTCCAGCACCTCATCCCAATGCCCCATAAGGCGCTCATAGGCGCGATAGGTCCGGCCCAGGCTGGCGAGGTCATTGGCGAACGGGTAGCGGCGCGGATCGAGTTCGCTCATGTAGCAGGAAGCGCAGGTGTCGAGCGGATCGCGGCGGCAGTCGACGAAGTACGCCTCGGGGAAGAGCAGGCTGATGAGGCCCAGGTTGTACCAGTTGAGCAGGCTCTTGTTCACCACGCGGCTCGCGTTGGGGGCGAGGCGCTGGAGGCGCGAGAGGTAGGCCTTGGCCGCTTCGCTGAGCACCGGCCCCGTCACGCGCGCGAGGGCGGCGGGGAAGCCCTGCTTGACGCCCAGCCGCTGGCCCAGACCCGCGGCGATGAGTTCGATGTCGGGGATTTCCCCCACGCCCTGGGCCTGCGGGTGCGCGTCGATGATCTGCTCCAGCAGCGTCGTGCCGGAGCGCGGCATCCCCACAATGAAGACCGGGCGCTTCGAGGCGTTGCCCGCCCTGGGAAAGGCGCGAGCGGCCTGGGCGGTGAAGACCTGCAGCATCGCCTCGAGCGGCCGATCGATCGCGGCCGGCTCGACCGGCTTTGCCAGGACGGCGTTGGCCCGGCCGTAGGTCTCGAAGGCCTCGTCGAGTCGGCCCAGGCGCTCGCGCGACTTGGCGGCGGCGTAGAGGAGCGTGCTGCGCTCGGGCGGCCCGGTGGTCTCGTTGGCGGCGGTCGCCTCGGCAAGCTCGATCGCCTGCTCGTGTTCCCCCTGCCGCTGCAGCGCCCGCACGTGCGTGATCACCGCGAGAGCGGGAGCCTCATCCGCGTCGAGCAGCGGCTGCGTGAGCGCGAGCGCCGCCCGGGCGTCTCCCATGGTCTCCAGCACTTTCGCCTTCCAGGTCAGTACTTCCCGCTCATTCGCCTCCCCCGCCAGTGCCTGGTCGTACCACTGAAGCGACTCCGCCATTCGGCCCAGCGCCGTGAGCGACCGCGCGATGTAGTACGCATAGCGCGGCGACTGCGGGGCGAGGCGGCGGCACTGCTTGTAGTACTCCAGCGCCTGCTCATCCTGGCGACGCAGCGATGCGATGCGACCGAGCAACTCGAAGCCGCCGACCAGCGTGCGATTCTGCCGCACCAGCTTCTGCAAGAGCTTCTGGGCGTCGGCGAGCTTTCCCGCCTGGATCAGGCGCTGCGCCTGGCTCAATTGTGTGGTCTGCTGGGTCGTGGGCATCTGGGGCTCCAATGTGCGCGTGTCCTGCCCGGAGCGGCTGGACAAGCCGCGCCGGGCGCGCGATCGTTTCATGATACGGGGTGGCCCGCGAAGGCGGCGCGACGACCGCGTCGACATCGAGTTGGAGCTTGACCCCGACGAGCAGGCTGCATGGAGGGGGGAGACCGGCGCCTCGCCCCGGCCTTACTCCGTCACTGCCGCACCGGCTCCGCCAGCGCCTGACGCAACGGGTCGAGATGCGCGCCGAAGCGCTCCGCCCGGCCGATCGAACTGGCGTAGATCGGCTGCTGCACCTGCTCATAGCTGATGCTCATGCCGGTGCGACCGGACGCGTGGTAGCGCAGGCAGGCGTCATCCCAGGGCAGCTCGAGGAAGTCGATCAGCCGCCGCGCTTCGCCTTCGAGATCCGCGACGACGTCCTCGTAGTGCACGCGAATCAGCTTCAGGTCGAGCACGCCGCTCCAGTGCTCCATGAGGCGCTCGTACTGGCGATAGGCGAGACCGATGCTGGCCAGATCCGTGCTGTAGGGGTGCAGCCTGGGGAGCAGTTCGCTCATGTAGATCGAGGCGCAGGTGTCGAGCGGGTCGCGGCGACAATCGATGTAATACGCCTGCGGGAAGAGGAGGGACAGCAGTCCCAGGCTGAACCAGTTGAAAAGACTCTTGTTGACGACCCTGGTCGTACCCGGAGCGAGTTTGTCGAGGCGCGAGAGGTAGGCCTTCGCCCCTTCCGCGAGCAGGGAAGCAGGCACGCGCGGCAGGCAGAGCGGGAAGCCCGCGCTCTCGCCGAGGCGTTTGCCGAGGCTGGCGCCGAAGGCCTCGATATCGGGGATTTCGCCGACGCCGCCGGCCTGGGCGTGCGCGTCGATGATCTGCTCGAGAAGCGTCGTTCCGGAGCGCGCCATGCCCACGATGAACACCGGCCGGTTCGACGCGCTGCCCGAGCGCGGCAGGCTCGCCGCCGCCTCGGCGCTGAAGACCTCGATCATGGCGTCAATCGACTGTTCGAGGGCGCGGGGATCGAAGGGCTCAGAGAGAATCTCGTTGGCGCGGCGGTAACTCGCAAACGCCTCGTCATAGCGCCCCAGCTTCTCCTGCGACTTGGCGACGTAGAAGGACAGCGCGCAGCGCTCGAAATCCGGCGCCGCCTCGGGCTCGAGGTACGGCTCGGCCGCGTCGATGGCCGCCTCGTGCGCCTTGAGTCGCTGCTTGGCGCGAACGTAGGCGGTCATCATCTCGACCGTCGCAGCGCCGCGCTCGCGGAACGGCTCGACGAGCGTCACAACCGCCTCCGCATCACCCTGGTTCTCCAGCGCCAGCGCCTTGTACCCCACGCGCTCGTGGTTCTCGGGGTCCCGCGCGAGCGTCCGGTCGTACCACTCGACGGCCTCCGGCACCCGGCCGAGCGTGGTAAGCGTACGGGCGATGAGGTAGCAGTAGCGGGCGGCGTCGGGCGCGAAGCGCTGGCAGCGCTGATAGTGCTCCAGCGCCTCCTCGTGGCGATTGCGCCGAGCGGCGATCTGACCCATCAGGTCATGCGCCCGCACCAGCCTGCGATTGCGCCGCAGCAGCCGGCGCAGCGTCTTCTCGCTCTCCCGGTACTCGCCGGCGCGGAGCAGGCGCAGTGCCTGGTCGAGGTGAGCTGCCTCTTGACGGGTGGGCATGACCGCTCCTGAACGGCGAACTCGGACGCGAAGGACGAACGGCACGTCGCGCGCTCGCGCCAGAACAGCGCAAGGCCTGGGAGGACGCGACAGTGGAAGATACGGCTGGCAGCCACAACGGTTGCGATGGAAGCGAGGAATCGGCGGTTTCGAGGCGGCCGCTCATCTAGTCAGGCCGCCTCCACCAGGTCACCGCCCCTCTATCGGGTTTTCTTGTCCGTTTTGCAGCCCGCGCCTGGTGCCGGCAGGCAACCGGCCATGTGTCGGACTGGCCCGAATGCGACTGCGGCCGACGAACGAACACAAGCGGATGCCGCATTGCGCGCCGGCAAATGGAGCGAGTCAGTTCAGATCGGCGCAGACGAAGCCCCCGGCGCGGCGTTCGCAGGGCGGACGCAGCAGCAGGTGCAGGCGCAGCTTCGAGTCGAGCAGCAGCCGCACCTTTGGCGCTGCCGACGTGAAGAGGTGCAGGATCGGCTCGGTCGCCGCGTCGATGTCGACGCCCGGCTGCGCCTGTGACAACAGCGCCGCGTGCTCCACAGCCCACGCCGAGGCGCACAGCAGCAGCGCCAGCACCTCCGGTTCCTGCTGCGCCAGAGCGTGCAGACGGCCAGCGTCGTCCACCGCAAGCTGAATTGACCCGGCGCGCGGACAGCGCGCGACGAGCGGCGTCAGACCCAATTCCTCGGCGAGGCCCAGCGTATCGATCGGCTCGCGCCCGCTGGAGTCGGCCGGCGACTGCGGCTGTGCGGGCGCTGCCGCGCGTGCCGCGGCCGCTCGCTCGCTCCGTGCAGCCGGCTGCGGCGCTGTCGGTTGGCGCTGACCTTCCAGCCGCAGGGAGGGTGCGGAATTGGGCGGCGCATCGCCCACCGCAACAGGTCGTGCGGGCGCCTCCGTCGCAGGTTGCGGCGCCGGCTGCGGCTGCGGCGCCGAGTGGACGGCGGCGGCGCGATCCATTTCGTCCAGATTCAACTCGTCAAGGAAGGACAGTTCGTCAGCCGTCAGTCCCGCCCGCGCTGCCGACCGTCTCGCCGTCGGGGAATCCGCGGCAGGCGCCAACCCGGCATCGGACTGTTCCTCCTCATGCATCTGCCGCGCCGCCTCGATCATCGCCAGCGCCTGAGCCGGCGCCAGCGCCGTCTCCCACCGGCCAATCTGTTCGACGGTCATCGGCCGCATGCGATCGACCACCGGACCCTGCTCCACTTCGAGGCCAAGAAACCGCTGGGCCGAGGTGGCGAGACGCGCGTACCCCGGCACGGCTGCGCCCGCCTCCGTCCCCGCCGCCACGAAGCGCCAGCGCGGAGGCGCAGCCGACCGCTCGCGCAGCGCGCTCGCCAGCTCCTTGAGGCTGCGATAGCTGGCGACCACGGCGGCTTCATCAACAGCGCTGACGAGCGTCACGCATCGCACGCCCACGACCGCAAGCAGGTCGGCGACTCGATCGTCATCGCAGCGGAGCAGCCAGTGCCGGGCTCGAGCGGCGGCGTGCAGCAGGGCATCCTCGAACGATTCCGCCTCGATGCGCGCGGCGCGCAGGCGCTGCGCCTCGTCCGCGGCCACCGGCGGATGGAAGATCTCGAGGCTCACGGCGCCCTGGCGCACCTGCACGAACGCCACCGGACCGGCATGCTCCGCCAGGCGGTCGGCGTACTGTGCCAGCCAGGGGCCGCCCAGAATCGGCAGGTGGCCGGCGACGACGACTTCGACATCGGCCGCGCTGCGCTCGCCCCTGCCATTGCGGCGTGATTCTCCGCGCGCGTCCGTTTCGGTTGGTTCATTCACTTCGTTGATCCCCCCTTTCGCGCCGGGCGGCGCGTGCGGCGAGTCCGATGCGCCGTGCTCGAGCTCGCGCGCTTCGTCCGTGATCGGTTCTGTGGGAATCTCGGCGCCGTACGCGATCGCGCGCGGGCGCTCCGTGAGGAAAAGGTCCGCAAGCGCATCGTAGCTCGCCGCGTCGCTGAAGGACGCACCCTGCTTGCGCGCCTCGCGCTCGTTCATGGCGCGTCCTGCGCTTTCGAGGCGGTGCCTTGCACTTCGACGATACTGTTCTCCCCGCCGTAGGGATTCGCTTCCCGCCGCGCGTTGCCGGGATCCGGGATCCACTCTTCATCACGAACGTAGCGATAGGCGTACAGACCCGGGTCGAGCGGCAGGCAGACGTACCAGACGCGATGCTGCTCGTGGTACTGCATCGGCGTGCCCCAGCGCGACCAGCCGTTGAAATCACCGGCCAGGAAGACCGCCTGTGCCGGCTCGGCGTAGACGAAGAGCACGCCCTGGCTCGTCTGGGAAACGCCCAGGCGCTTGAGTAGCGCCTCGCTCGGCGCAACTGCTGCATGCGTCTCCATCTCTGCGGCGGGCTCGAGCGCGGCCGGCTCGGCTGCCGGCTGCGCGAGTGCAGTTGACGCGGCGCCTGGCCTGGGTCTGGCATCGGCGTCGCAGCGCAGCGTGCGCGTCATCAGCAGGCGGGCCCGTTCGGCGAGTTCCGCCGCCCGGCTGCCGGGGCGAACCTGCGGTTTGCTCATCGTCGCGGTTTCGCCGCGGCGCGGCTCGCTCGCCGACGCCAGCGCGGTGCTGACCTCGTCCGGCTTCGCCTCGTAGGCCCGACCTCCCGGGCCGATGCGCTGCGGCAGACGCGGATTGGTCGGGGCGCGGGTGCCGCCCGCCTGGCCGATCGTCGCTAGCAGCGACTCGCGCGCGCCGCCCGCGATCTCAATCAGCGGCACCCTGGGCTCCTGCCGCACATCGCACTGACCGTCCAGCCAGGCGCCGAGTGCGGCGTAGTCGCGGTGGCCGACAGACCCCGCGGCGTACTCCACGATCGACTGGCCGAACCCCGCTGCCTCGCGCAGCTTTTCATCGAAGTGGATGACCACCGGCGCGAGATCGCGCACGTAGCGGTTCTTCAGCGCTGCGAGAATCTCCGACGCCAGTTTCGACTCGGGACGATGCAGCGTCGGGAGCAGGAAGTAGCGAATGGCGCGGCCGAGGCGATGCGTGAGACTGCGAATCGTCTTCACCTGTCGCTGCGCGCCCTGCAGCGCGAAGTAGGATGTCTCAACGGGGATGAGCACATCGTCCGCGGCGCGCAGCGCATTGAAGGTAAGCAGCCCGATCGACGGCGGGCAGTCGATGACGCAGGCGTCGTACCGGCCGGCCAGCGGCGCAAGCAGGTGGCTGAGGCGCACATCGCGATCGGGCCGGTCGGCGAGGCCGCCGCGCGGCGCTTCCAGTCCCGCCAGTTGCATCGCGCTGGGCACGAGATCCAGGTTGGTGCTGATGCGCCAGGCGAGGGCGCGCAGGTCCGGCGTCTTATTCGCCGGGCGCAGCATGGCGCTGCCGATGTGCGCGTCGATCGCGTCCTCGGGCACGGCGAGACCCGCGGCGCAATGCGACTGCGGGTCCACATCGACGAGCAGCGTGCGGTGTCCCGAGGCGGCCCAGACGGCAGCGAGGTTGATCGCTGTCGTGGTCTTTCCGGAACCGCCCTTCTGGTTGATGACGGCAAGTGTTCGCACAGGTAAGCCTCCGGCCGATACCAGCATTATCGGAACCCGGATCTGCGTCACTTGAAATCCCCCACTTTCTCAGCCGAACTACGAGAAATTGTGCTCGCGGCGCCCGGAGACCACCCCCTGTAGTGGTGCCTGCCGCCCGCCCCGCCGATCAGCCGGCCCGTCCCCGCCAACCTGATGCGGTCAATCTCGCCGCACGAGTTCGTGCAGCGACGCCGCCACCACCACGTCGGAGATGCCCTCCGCCGTCACCGCCCGCCCGAGGCGCGTGGGCAGCACCAGCCGCAGTGCCCCGTCGCGCACCTTCTTGTCACGCCGCATTGACTCGAGAAGCTGCTCGCCCGCCGGCAGCCACTCCACGTTCGTCGGCAGCCCCAGCGTCCCCAGCAACTGCACGAGGCGCGCCAGCACGTTCTTCTCGCAGCGCCCCAGCATGATCGCCGCGTGCGTGGCCGCGATCGTCCCCAGCCCCACCGCTTCGCCGTGCACCAGGTCGAGTTCGGGCACGACCTCCAAGGCATGAGCGAAGGTGTGCCCGAGGTTGAGCAGCGCCCGCCCGCCGCTCAGCGCCTGCTCGCGCTCGTCCTCCATGACGATATTCGCCTTGATCTGCACGTTAGCGCTGATGAGTTGCGCCAGCGTCTTGCCGTCGAGCGCGAGGATCCGCGGGGCGTTGCTCTCCATCCACTCGAAGAGACCCGCGTCGGCCAGCACGGCGTGCTTCACGCACTCCGCAAGTCCCGCGCGAATCTGGCGCATGGGCAGCGTGTGCAGAAACTCAGGATCGATGAGCACTGCAGCGGGCTGGTGAAACGCGCCGGCGAGGTTCTTGGCGAGCGTTTCGCGCCCCGTCTCATCGTGCACGCGCAGGTTGACGCCCGTCTTGCCCCCCACCGACGCATCCACCATCGCCAGCAGCGTCGTGGGTACGTTGATGAAGGGCGCGCCGCGGTGATAGACGGCCGCGGCAAACCCCGCCACGTCTCCCGCCACGCCGCCCCCCAGCGCCACGATCGGTTCGCTGCGTTCGTGCCGGGCGTCGGCGAGCATCTGCAGCAGGCGCGTCACCGTCTGCATGGACTTGTGCTCTTCGTCCGCCTGGATCGTGCCCACGCAGGAGAGCCTTGCCCCGGCTTTGCCCAGCGCCGCTTCGAGGTCGCCGCCCGGCCCATCCGCCACGGCCTCATCGCAGATCAGGGCGAAGCGCTTCTTGCCGCTCACCTTGATGAGCACATCGGCGAGACGCTTGCGCAAGCCCGGCTCGATGAGCACGTCATAGGCGCGTCCATCCAGCAGCTTGACCGAGACGACATGCTGATCCGTCACCGCGTCTCCTTCGCCCGCCGCGCCAACTCGCCCAGCGCCTCCGCGGGCTCTGCAGGCAGGGGTTCAGCGGAATCGTACTGCGAAAGATCCGCCTCCGTGGCGCGCGCCCGCGCCTGGCCCTTCGCCTTCGCCGCGACGCTCACGAAGAGCACCACCAGCAGCAGCCCCGCGATCAGCAGGATGATGACGAAAAGCAGCGGCACGGGCGCGATCTCGGCCGCGGGCGGCAGGTACGCCTGCGGATGCGCGCCGACGAACGCCGGGTAGGGCCTAAAGTCCCCGCCGCTGGGCAGGCGCATCACCTTGTAGAAGCGGGCGGAGAGGCGGAGGTGCGGCGTCTGCCGCGCTTCGAGCGCTGCGACGTCCTCGCCGCCGACCACAAACACCACGACCAGCACCGCCTCGGCCTCGCGCGCAGGGACAGCGAGGATCCAGCGGCGAATCTCCGCGAACGGCTGCGGCAGCGCCTCGGCGCGCAGCAGATCGCCTTCGAGGAGCACCGCCTCGCCCGCCGTCAGGCCCGCGATCGCCTCGGGCGACAGTGCGGATGCGTTCTCCTCAGGCGCGACCTCAGCTGCTTCCCAGCGGCGGGCGCTC
>CAZZPX010000044.1:0-11967 GCA_964655955.1 uncultured Phycisphaerales bacterium
CGCCGGCGGGCGGCGGCAACGGCGCCGCATACCGCGATGCGCCCGCACCGCTGCAAGCGCATTCTGTCAGTAGCCGTTCGAACGAAGCCGTGGCGGAGCCGCGGGTGCACGTCGCAGGCGACGTCGCCGCGCGCTTCCTCTCGGTGGGCGGCAGCGGCGATGCGAACGCGACTCACTCGGGCCAAGCCCAGGCTGAAACAAGTCACCTGGTCAGCCGCCAGGCGGATGCGACTCACTTGGGCTGGCGCCGGGGCGACCCCCCAGCGGTCGACGACAGCGTCCGCCCCCTTGAGGACGTCGAGCGCGAGGCGATCGTCGCGGCCTTGCGCGAGTTTGACGGCCATCGCCAGAAGACGGCGGAAGCGCTCGGCATCGGCGTCCGCACGCTCGGCCTGAAGCTCAAGAAGTGGAAAGAGCTCGACCTCGTCGCGCCGGATCTGTAACGGCCCTCCGCCAGGCGCAGCCCCCGCCGCGCCCGACGACCCTCCCGCCCCAAACCCACCCCGCGCCCCAAAACCCTCCCGCGGCTCGTTTTCTATGTTATTTCGGAAATGCGAGACTCGGCGGGCGGCTCAGCCCACACCCTCAGCCAGATCCTGGCCCATCCGTCGTCGCTTGACCGGCGCAGCGGATCCCCTCTTCATCCACCCCAGATTGGGGGTTTCCATCGACTCGCCATCTCACCTACATTCCGCGCATGACGCGGGTGCGCAACATTGTGGGCGGCTATGTGTATCACGTCGTGAACCGGGCCGCGGGACGAGAGACGCTCTTTCACGAGCCGAGCGACTACGCTGCCTTCGAGCGAGTCCTTGCGGAGGCCCAGCTACGCCAACCGTTACGCCTGCTCGCCTACTGCATCATGCCAAATCACTTTCACCTCGTCGTCTGGCCGCGGCCCGGCAAGGACTCGCAGGTGAGGGATTTCATGCACTGGCTCACCGCCACGCACGCCCAGCGCTGGCACAGCTACTACGGCACAACAGGGACGGGGCCCGTGTATCAGGGAAGGTTCAGGGCCTTTCCCGTGCAAACCGACTGGCATTTCTACATGCTCCTGCGCTACGTGGAACGCAATGCCCTGCGCGCGGGGCTCGTCAGGACCGCGGAGGCCTGGCGTTGGTCCAGCCTCTGGTGGTATGCGGCAACGCACGGCGATGTCACTCCGCGCGTCGCAGTTGCAGACTGGCCGCTGCCCCGACCACAGAACTGGCTCGAGCTGGTGAATACGCCGTTGACGGACGGCGAACTGTCCGCGGTGCGCCAGTGTCTGCAGCGTGGCTGCCCGTTGGGCCCGGCGGGCTGGGCGTCCGAGGTGGCTGAACAGCTTGGGAGCGAGCACACCCTGCGTGGACCCGGGCGACCACGCACCGCGGCGGCAACGGCGCGGCGCCCGGCATGACTGTTGAGAAGCTGCAAGCACCGGCTCCGCTTCGGCCGCCTGGCTGCGGCACGAGGGATTCGCATTTCCGAAATAACATAGAAAACGAGCCGCGGGAGGGTTTTCGGGGACGCGGGAGGGTCTCTTGAGGCGGGGGGCGCGATGGCTGGCGCGGCATTTGCGGTTGAAGTGCGAAGAACTCTCTCACTGCCTCCCAGGCGCAAGTATTGCGCCTCGAAGAACAGCAACATGATCGACGGCGTGCTCGACATCGGTTCACTTCCCGCTCTGGAGCGAACACTCCACTTCACAGGCGCACGCCATCGCCTCATCCTGCAGAACATCGCCAACTTCGATACCCCCAACCACCAGCCCAAAGACGTCGACCCCGCTGCGTTCCAACAGGCGCTGGCACAGGCCATCGACGAGCGTCGCGCCGCCGGCCGCAACACCGGCGCGCTGCACCCCGACGACACGCGCCAGATCGACTTTGCCGCTGATTCGCTGCGCCTGCATCCCCGCACGCCGAGCGGCAACATCCTGTTCCACGACCGCAACAACCGCGATCTCGAGCGCACCATGCAGGGCCTCGCGGAGAACGCCATGATGTTCCGGGCCGCAGCCGATATCTACCGCAGCCGCATGACCTTAGTGAAGGAAGCCATCCGCGAGCGCCTCGCCTGAGCCCGCGAAGTCGGAGGCTGCGGAAGCGCCCTGACAGGACCCATTCATGTTCGGTTCCCTTGACATCTCGACCTCGGCCCTGATCGCCAACCGCACGCGGCAGGAAGTCGCGGCGACCAACATCGCCAACGCCCAGACGCTGGAGAACGCCCGCGGCGAGTACGAGCCCTTCCGCCGGCGCTTCGCCGTGCTGGCAGCGGGAGACGGCGATGGCGGGGCGGGTGTGCACGTGCGCTCGATCGAGATCGATCAGGGACCGCTGACACCGAAATACGAGCCGAACTCCCCCTACGCCAACGAAGAAGGCTACGTGCTCTACCCGAATGTCCAGACCATCATCGAGCGGATGAACGCGATGGAGGCGGGTCGGGCATATGAGGCAAATATCACAGCCATCGAAGCCACCAAGTCGATGTTGTCTGCAGCGCTCCGTATCATCGCCTGAGCGGTGCGCGCGTCTGGAGCAAGGTCATGGCGGATCCCATTGGACTCATTGGACCCTCGTCGGTCGGGCCGGTGCAGCAGCCCCGCCCGGTCAGGCCCGCCGACCCCGATGCGCCCGGCTTCAAGGACTACCTGCTGGAGAACCTCAAGGAGGTCAACAAGTTGCAGGAGGATGCAGAAGCGGGGATCGAGGATCTGATGGCCGGCCGGCGCGACGATGTGGAGGCGGTGATGACCAACGTGGAGAAGGCGGACACGGCGTTCCGCATGCTGCTGCAGGTGCGGAACAAGGTGATGGCGGCGTATGACGAGCTGAAGCAAGTGAGAGTTTGATCCGCCCGGCCGGCACGAGGCGCGAAGGAGTCGCGCCTCGCCCAGGCTGATTCGCGGTTCCCGACGGCATGGAGGCCAGATCGGTGGACGCAGTTCGCAGGACGATCAAGAAGATCTACGACTTTCTGGGGGGCATGGCGCCCACGCAGAAGCTGCTCATCGCCAGCCTGATGGTGGTGATGCTGATGGTGCTCTTTCTCGTCAGCCAGTATGCCGCCGAGCCCAAGCTCGTGCCGCTGCTGCGCGGGGTGTCGGCAGCGGAGCAGACGGCGGCGGCGGCAGCGCTGGATCGCATCGGCGTCGACTACAAGCTGGTGAACGGCGAGCCGCATGTCGCGCCCGACCACCGGGCCGCGGTCTACGCGCAGCTTGGCCAGGCCGGGGCGCTGCCGGCCGACGCCTCCGAGTCGTTTGACGACCTCGTCGACAAGCTCAGCCCCTGGAACACGGCCAGCCAGAACGAAGCGATCCTGCTGGGGCATCGCCAGCGGGCGCTGGAGCACACGGTCGGGCTGATGACCAACGTGCAGCGGGCGAAGGTGCTGATCGACGTACCCAAGAGCCAGGGTTTCGGCACCAGCTACAAGGAGCCGACCGCCTCGGTGACCCTCTTCATGCAGGGGGGCGGCGAGGTGAACCAGAAGTTCGCCAACGCCGTCGCGTCCACGGTGGCGGGCTCGATCTCGGGGCTGAGCGTCGCCAACGTGCGGATCATCGACGGCACGCACAACAAGTTCTTCGCGGTACGGGAGGATGACGTGGCCGGGGGCGGCGATTACCTGGAGATGCAGGTCAAGAACGAGCGGGTGATGCACGAGAAGCTCGCCCAGTTTCTCAGCTACATCCCGGACGTGCGCATCGCCGTCACTGCCATCATTGACGCCAGCGCGCAGCACAGCGAGAGCACGCTCTACCGCAAGGAAGGCGACGGCACGGTCAGTCCGGTGGTCAGCGAGGAGAAGACAACCACCAACACGCGCCAACCCGGCAGCGCCGGCGAGCCGGGCGTCAACCCCAACACCGGCCTGAATATTGCCGCCTCGGGCGGGCCCGCGGGCGAGATGCACAGCAGCGAGGAGCGTTCGACGCAGTTCGACCCGCACGTGGGCGTCGAAGCGGTGCGCACATTCGAGGCGGCGGGCAAACCTCTGCGTATGAACGTGGCGATCGGCGTGCCGCGCGAGTTCATCGCCAGCATCTGGTCCACGGAGAACCCCGACGCAGCCGATCCGCCGACCAACGCCGACCTCGATTCGATCGCCCGGGTGCAACTCGACGAGATCCGCAGCATCGTGGCGAACCAGATCATCACCACTGCCCAGACGGGCGATCCCGCTGTCGATGTGCACGTCGCCATGATCCCCGTGCCCAGCAGCTACGTGAGCGGCGTGGGCGGGGAGGCGGCTGCGGGCGGGGCCGGGGGCACGGCGGGAGGCGGGCTCCTCGCCGCGGTCTTCGCGGGCGGCATGCTCAAGAACCTGGCGCTGGGCTCACTCGCCGCCGTATCGCTCCTGCTCATGTTCATGATGGTGCGCAAGGCGAGCAAGCCCGGCGAACTGCCCACGGCGGAAGAACTCGTAGGCATCCCCCCCGCGCTGCTATCCGATGATGACGAGATGGTCGGTGAGGCGGACGACGCCAGCCCGACGCTCGCCGGGCTCGAATTGAACGACGACGAGGTGCGCGAGGCGAAGCTCGTCGAGCAGGTCGATCAGCTCGTCAGCGACGAGCCCGAAAACGTCGTCGCTCTCATCAATCGCTGGATCGACAACAGTCCTTAAGGCCGACACCTCATGCCCAGGCACCAACAACGTCACACGCGACTGCCCGAGAATCCCGAGGATCTCTCGGGCCCGGCCAAGGCGGCGATCCTGTTGCTGACGCTCTCGGCCGAGGCGGGCAGCAAGATCCTCTCCAAGATGGACGAGAGCCTGGTCGAGGAAGTGACGCGCGAACTGGCGTCGCTGGGCGAAGTGCCCGCGTCGCATCGCCGCTTCGTCGTCGACGAATTCTACAAGCTGGTCATGGCGAGCCAGTACGCGCGCATCGGCGGGCTCGATTACGCGCAGCAGCTTCTCAAGGAAGCGCTCGATCCCAAGCAGGCGGACAAGATCCTCGCCCAGATCCAGACGCAGGTGCAGCGCACGCCCTTTTCCTTCCTGCAGAAGGCGGAGAGCGAAAGCCTCATGACCTTCATCCAGGAGGAGCACCCGCAGACGATCGCGCTCATCGTCTGCCACCTGCCGCACCACAAGGCTGCGGAGATCGTCATGGGTCTGCCCCTGCAGAAGCAGCTCGAAGTGGTCAAGCGAATCGCCAACATGGAGCAGACCAACCCCGAAGTGATCGCTGAGGTCGAGAAAGGGCTCGAATCGCGCCTGAGCAACATGCTCCTGCAGTCGATGGAGCGTGCGGGCGGCATCCCGACCGTCGCGGAGATTCTCAACATCGCCGACCGTTCCACGGAGAAGGCGATCATGGAGGGTCTCGAGGCGGAGGATCCGGACCTGGTCGAGAACATTCGTCGGCTCATGTTCGTCTTCGAGGACATTCTGCTGGTCGACGACAAGGGCATCCAGGCGGTGCTCAAGGAAGTCGACAACGACGAACTCAGCCTGGCGCTGAAGACCGCTTCGCCGGAGCTTCAAGAGAAGATCTTCAGCAACATGTCGACCCGGGCGAGCCAGCTCATCAAGGAAGACATGGAATACATGGGCCCGGTGCGCGTCAGCGACGTCGAAGCGGCGCAGCAGCGCATCGTCGACATCGTTCGCAGACTCGAAGACGCAGGCGAACTGATCATCTCCGGCCGCGGCGAGAAGGACCTCATTGTGTGAATGACGAATGACGGAATGACGAATGAGGAAGGAGAGAGGGTCGAATGACCAGTGACTGCGAAGAGAGGGCCGCCACGCTGCTCCATTCGACATTGGTCACTCGGCATTCTTCATTTCCCCCATGGCGCTGATCAAGAAGACACAGGCCGATTCCACGACTCGCTCCGCCATCGTGCTGGACCTGGGGGATCTGCGCCGTGAGGCGGAGCGCATTCAGGCCGAGGCGGAGCGGCAGGCGCGGGCGATGATCGAAGCGGGCCGCCGCAAGGCCGCGCAACTCACGCAAGGGGCTGAGGAGCGCGGATACGAGACGGGGCAGAAGCGCGGATATGAAGACGGATATGCGGCCGGCGTCGAGCAGGGCGCGCAGCAGGCCCGGGCGGAGGCGAGCGAGCAGTTCGCCGACCTGGCGCGGGGCTGGGAAGAGGCGTTGGCGCAGTTCGAAAGGGCGCGCGGCGACATGCTCGCGGACGCACGTGAAGACGTGCTTCGCCTTGCCCTGCGCCTCGCGGAGCGCATCGTTCATGCCGCCGTGAAATTCACGCCCGACTGCGCTGCTCAGCAGGCGGCCAAGGCGGTGGACCAGATCGCCGAGGCGTCGCGCCTCCGCCTGCTCGTGCACCCTGGCGATGAGCCGCTGGTGCGCGAACTATTGCCGGCCCTGCGGCAGCGGGCGCACGATGGCGCCGTGCTCGTGCTTGAGGCGAGCGAGCAGGTCCCGCGCGGCGGGTGCGCGCTGCATCACGGCCAGGGGGTGATCGATGCGACAGTCGAGAAACAGCTTGCCCGCATCATGGAGCAGCTCTTCCCCGGCGCGGAGGCAGGCGAGCCGGGCGCCGCGCGTGAGCCGAGCAACGGCGAGCAGGCGGGGACGGATGAGCAATGAGCGCGCTGGCTGCGGAGATCGAGGCTCTCGACGCCATTCAGCCGCTGGAGATTCGCGGCCGCATCAAGACCGTGCGCGGGCTGACGGTGCTGGTGAGCGATCTGCCGCTGCCGGTCGGCGCGACGGTGCGCCTGACCAGCGGCAGCGGCGAAGCGAAGGGTGAGGTTGTCGGCTTCGACCATGGCCGCACCATCGTGATGATGCACACGAGCGCTGCCGGCATCCGCGAAGGCGATGTCGCCGTGGGCTGTGAGCAACTGCAAACCGTGCGCGTCGGTGCGGATCTCATCGGGCGGGTGGTGAACGGTCTGCTCGAGCCGATCGACGGCGGCCGGTCCATTCGCGGCGCGCTGCTGCGGCCGCTCCAGCCGCGCCCCCTCGCGCCGCTCAAGCGTCGCCTCATCGCCGAACCTCTGGCGACGGGCGTGCGGGCGATCGACGCCATGGTCACGTTCGGCAAGGGCCAGCGCATGGGCATCTTCGCCGGGCCGGGCATCGGCAAGTCCATGTTGCTCGCCTCCATCGCGCGCGGCACCAGCGCCGATGTCAACGTCATCGCCATGATCGGCGAGCGCGGCCGCGAGGTGCGCGACTTCGTCGAGCGAACCCTGGGCGAAGAAGGGCTGAAGCGCAGCGTGGTGGTCGTGGCGACCAGTGATGAGTCGCCGCTGCTGCGCGTGCGCTCCACGTTCGCCGCCTGCAGCGTCGCCGAGTACTTTCGCGAGCAGGGGCTCGATGTACTCTTCATGATGGATTCGGTGACGCGCTTCGCGCAGGCGCAGCGGCAGATCGGCCTGTCGGTGGGGGAGCCGCCCGCAACCAAGGGATACACGCCCAGCGTCTTCGCCATGTTGCCGCTCCTGCTCGAACGCGCGGGCGCGGTCGAGGGCGAGGGCAGCATCACCGGCGTGTACAGCGTGCTCGTCGAGGGCGACGATCTGACCGAACCAGTCTCCGATGCGGTGCGCGGCGTGCTCGACGGCCATCTCATCCTCGCGCGCAAGCTCGCCGATCGGGGGCACTTCCCGGCGGTGGACGTGCTCAGCTCGATCAGCCGCGTCGCCGACGACGTGTGCTCGCCGCTGCACATCCAGGCGCGGCGGCGGGTGATCGAACTGGCGGCGGCGTACGAGGAGATCGCCGATCTCGTCCAGATCGGCGCCTACGCACGCGGCAGCAGCAGGGAGAGCGACGCCGCCATCGACCTGCGCCCCAGCCTGACGAAGTTCCTGCAACAGCACTTCCGGGAGATCGCGCCGTACGAACAGTCAATCGAAGGTCTGCAAAGAGTCGCCGCGGAAGCGGAGCAGCTTCTCGCGCGCTCGACAAAGAAGAAGTAACCAATGAACCGACGGAGTCCGCGCAAGACAATGGCGCAGAGAAGCGACGCACGCGGACGCACACACGCCTGGTCGCCATTTCACCGCGACGCGCAGCGGAGCGCGTCCCGTCTCGCCCTCGTCTCCCTCCGTGAACCGCCACGACTCCGCGGTTGATCTCGCTCGCCCCAGGTCCACGCATGCCAAGATTCGTCTTCAAACTCGAAGCCCTTCTGGAACAGCGCACGCGCGAGCAGCGCCGGATGCGGCTCGCGGTGGCGGAGATCGAGCAGGAGCGCTTGCGCCTCGAGGAGCAACGGCGCCGCCGGCAGGAGAACCTGCAGGAGAGTCGCGATGAACTGCGCGCGCTGTTCGGACAGCGCGGCGCAAGGGAAACCGTCGTCGTCGAGGCGGAGCAACTCAAGCGCGGCGCCGCGATCGCCGTCGCCGCGGATCGCGCGGCGCGGACGCTGGCGATCCAGCTTGCCGGCGTGCATCGCCGACTCGCGCAGGCGCGAGGGCAGTTGCGCCTGGCCGACGTTCGTCTCAAGGCGGTCGAGCAGCTCAAGCAGCGCCAGCACGAGCGCTTTCGCGCCAGGCTGAACAAGCTCGAAGCTGAGGAAATGGATGAGCTGGCCGTGATGCGGGCCGGCCGAAGCGAGGAGCAGGATCTATGAAGACCATCGCCGCCGTGGTTTCCGCACTTGCCGTGGTGAACCTCATGGCATTGCTCGTGGCGGCGGGGTGGCTGTGGCAGAGCGATCGCCTCTCGCCGCAGCGCCTGGAGGCGGTGCGCGAGATCTTCGCGCTGACCAACGCCGAACAGGCCGCCCGGGAAGAGGAAGCAGCGCAGGAGGCGGAGCGCCAGGCGCAGCTCGCGGAAGAGGCGCAACGGGCGAATCGCCCGCCGCTGACCGCCGATGAGCAGCTCACCAGCCTGCGCTACGTCAACGAACAGGCGGAACTGGGGATCGAGCGGGCTCGGCAGGAACTGGCGATTCTGCAGAAGAGCCTCGCCAACGAACAGGCCGCCCTCTCCCGCGAACGTGCCGAGCTCGAGGCGGACAAGCTTGCCTTCGCCCAGATGCAGCAGGAGATCCGCGACGCCCGCGAGAGCAATCAGTTCGAGCAGGCCCTGACGATCTACCAGGGGCTCGACGCGCCTGCGGTCAAAGATCTCTGGCTGAGGCTGATCGAGCGCGGCGAAATGGAACAGGTCATCACCTACCTCGGCGCCATGCAGGCCCGCAAGGCCACCGAGGTCATCGGCGAATTCGAGAAGGAAGATCCGACACTGGCAGCGGAGTTGCTGGAACGCCTCAGGACCCACGGTTTGCCCGTGGCGTCATCTGAGGAAAGGCAATGAGCGCAGCGAGCGTCGCCCCCTACAAGACCGACTCGACAGCCACGCAAGAGGCGCGGCTATCCCAGCTTAGGAACTGGGCGGGCGGTCGCGGCGCTGTGGCGGACGCCTTCAGCGAGATTTTCGCCGGCTCACTGGACGGGTCGAATCTGCGCTTCCTCAGCCCGAGCGCTGCGCATGAGGAACTCACCGCAGCGCAAGTTTCGCCGCTCGGACCGCGCACCGCCGATTCGCTTGCCCGCAGCGCGAGCGCGCGGCAGAGCGCCACCTCGCGACAGTTCGAGCGCGATCTGGAGGCGCGGAGGAGCGCCCTCTCGGACCAGCCGCGTGTGAGCGATGAACTGGCCGCGGCTCAGCAGCGCGAGGCAGAGAGGAATGGGGCGGCAGCGCACTCCGCCGTCGGGGCACCGCCGGGAGCGCCGCAGCCGCCTGCGCACGCCGCGCCGCAGCACCCCGCAGGAATGCAGCAGCGGCCGGATGCGAACGCAGCACGATCATCTGAGAACCGGGCCGCGTCCCAGTCGTCGAACGGCAATGCGAATAGCTCCGGCGCCGGCGCGAACGACGGAGGCCGGGGACCGCAGCAAAGCACTGCGAACGGAAACGCAGTCTCCGCCCAGGCGCAGGCGGCATCGGCGGGCGCAGGCGGGTCGGCGGCGAGCGCGGCGGCCGGGCGCGGCGGCAGCGCTGCCCCGATCACGGCCGCCCCCTCAGCCAGTCCCTCGCCGGCGACGGGCAACACGCAGAACAATTCGCTCAACTTCGCCGAGGCCCTGCAATCCGCCCGCGGGGCAAAGCAGTCCGCGCAGGCCAAGGCGACGCGCGGCGCGAATCTCGCCGATCGACTCAGCAGCGCTGACAGCAAGGCGTTCCTCCAGGGCGTCTCGCGCGGTCTCTTCGCAACGGTGCGGCAGAACGGCGGGTCGCTCACTATGCGGCTGCATCCCGCCAGCCTCGGGCAACTCAAGATTCACATGTCGATCCAAGGCAACGCCGTGACCGCCGACATCACCGCGACGACCGAGCAGGCGCAGCAGATGCTCAGCGAGCATCTCGGCGCGTTGCGCGCCGCGCTGGAGAGCAAGGGGCTCACGGTCACGCAGATCAACGTGACGCAGGCGCCGCAAGGAGTTGCGGCGCAGCAGGCACAGCACGCCGGCCAACAGGGCGCTGAGCAGCAGGGAAGCACTCCCCATGATTCGCAGGGCGCGGGGCAGGATGCCGACCGCGGCGAATCCGGGGACAGCGGGGACGCGAGTGGAGGAAGTGATCGCAGCGAGCGGCAGGGAGGCGGCTCGTTCACCTGGCACATCCCCGTGCCGGGCGCAAGCGCGGAGCGCACAGAGACAATTGACGGGTACGTGGTTTCAGCGCTGAACGTCGTGGCCTAGCCCGCGCGTCAGCCATGGAGAAACGCCATGAATGTAGGCGCCACCAGCGACGCCGGCGCGGCCGCCGCGCTCGCCTCGAAGAGCAGGTTCTCCGATCTGAGCAGCGAAGAGTTCCTCAAGATCATGTTCACGGAACTCACCAACCAGGATCCGCTCGAGCCGCAGGACACGACTGCCCTCATGCAGCAGATCCAGTCGCTGCGGCAGATCGAATCGGACCTCACGCTGCAGGACACGCTCAGCGACGTCGCCGCCTCCACCAAGGAGAGCACGCAGTCCCTCGCCGATCTGCAGGCCGGCTTCCGCACGATCATGACCCAGAGCCAGATCGCCTCCGCGGGCAACATGATCGGCCGCGGCGTCTCCGGCATGGCGGAGGACGGCTCCTACGTCGACGGCACGGTCGAATCCGTGCGGGTCAGCGGCGGAAACGTCTCCCTCCTGCTCGAGTCCGGCGGCGAACTGCCCCTCGCCAACCTCATCCGCGTGCGCTGAGGAGACGGGCGCCACCATGACCGACACAGCGAACCCAATCGGACGCATTGACGCAGCATCCCTCGCCGGCGCCGCCCCCGCACGGGGCGCGGAGGAGACGGCTCGCTCCCAGAGCGCCAGCTTCGCCGACCTGCTTCGGCTCGCCCAGGAAGGCAAGCTCAGCAGCGATCGTCCGGTCGACGTCTCGCCGAGGCTCGATCTCGAACTGACGGATGAAGATCTGCAGCGCGTCGCCTGGGCCGTGGATCAGGCGGAGGCGTCGGGCGCCCGCAGCGCCCTGGTGATGCTCGATGGAGAGGGCCTGCTCGTGGACGTGACGACCCGGCGCATCGAGGCGCTTGCGGACGAACCCGGCAAGGTGCTGACCGCCGTCGAGGCGGTCGTCATCGCGCCGCGCGCGGACGGCTCGATCGGCACGGGCGTTCTCGGGCCGTTGGGCCCGCCGCTCCAGCGACTCACCAACCAGTCGCTGCGCGACCTGCTCGCCGCCGCGCAGCAGGCGACGTGAACTGACACTCGCGGCGCAGCCCCGGCTGCGCCTTCTTGCAGGAGGCAGGACGTATGGCTTCCACGACAGCACTCTTCACCGGACTGAGCGGCCTGAGCGCCCACGCGCGCAAGCTCGACGTCATCGGCAACAACATCGCCAACGTCAACACGACCGCGTTCAAGAGCAGTCGCATGATGTTCGCCACGCTCTTCTCGCGCACGCTCAGCCTGGGCTCGGCGCCGGAGGGCGACTTCGGCGGGACCAACCCCGCGCAGGTGGGCATGGGCGTCAAGGTCGGCGCCACCCAGCGCGACATGACGGGCGGCTCCATCTCTTCGACCGGC
>CAZZPX010000045.1:0-11854 GCA_964655955.1 uncultured Phycisphaerales bacterium
CGGCATCGCCGCCGCCAGCACCGCCGCAAGTTGCTTCTGCATCCTGCTGTTCCGCATGCGATTACCCTCCAGTCAGTGGCGCTCCCCTCGGATTCTGGAAGCGCCGACCCCTGACGACCCACATGCTTCTACGATGAAAATATCTCGATTGGGAGAGAAGGCAACTGTTTCTTGTGTCGATTTATCGGCGAATCGACTCTGCGACGTTGTCCTATTGAGGAGTGGGCTTTGTGGGGGCCGTCTCCCACACCATCAGCACATCGTCGTCGAGCCTGCCGTCTTCGTAGCGGATGTAGCCGCGGCGGAGGCCCTGCTCGACGAAACCGAGACTCTCGTAGAGCCGGCGGGCGCGCTGGTTCGACGAGAAAACGGCGAGATTCACCTGCGACAGGCCCGCGTCCTTCGCCCAGTCGAGGGCGGCCCGGGTCATCACGCGACCCAGCCCCCTGCCCTGCCAGTCCGGGTGAATGCTGATGGTGAAGTGTCCGCCGTGCGCCAGGCGACGCAAGGGCGGCACGCGAATGTCCGCCTGGCCGGCGATCGAGGCGCCCGCTTCGGCGACGATGAAGAGTCCCCGCCGCTCGCGCATCCAGCGACGGATGCCCACTGCCGTCTCCTCCCATGTCTTGGGAATCTCGTCGAGCGTGCGCACCATGCCGACCCCCGCCTCGACGACGCAGCGGGTGAGATCGCAGAGAGGCTCGGCATCGGCAGGTCGGACCATGCGCAGGCGCACCGTCGACCCATCCTTGAGCTGAGCAGCGAGGGGCAGAAAGGGATGCATCAGGCCGGCTCCTCGATCGGCGCATCATACGCGGCTGAAACCCGCGGGCTGCGGGCGAAATCCCGGCGGCAAGGCTGCGAAAGGGGGAGGCGGGGGATCCGAAGAAGTCAGCGGGCCGGGCGACCCTCCCGTCTCAGAGGCAGGCCGTTGCCGCCGCGGACGGCGCGGGCGGTCACTCTGTAGCATGGTTCGCGGACTGCGAAGCGTATCGCAGCCGCTCCGGCAGGCAGCAGGATTGGGCGCATGAGCATCTCCGTCACGGAACCGATCGGCAGCGCCATGGCCCGCACCGGCCAGATGCTCTTTCGTCCCTTCGATCTGGCCAAGTGGCTCAAGCTGGGGCTGTGCGTGTTTCTGATCCAGCTCGCCGAGAGCGGCGGCGGCGGGGGCGGCGGCACCAACTGGACCGGCGGGAGAGGCGGGCAGTTCCCTTCCGGGCCCGAGGCCGCACGCTGGATCGAGCAGAACCTCGCGATCATCCTGGGCATCGGCCTGATCGTGATGCTGCTGGCGCTCGGGCTGGCGGCGCTCTTCACCTGGCTCGCCAGCCGGGCTCAGTTCATGCTCATCGACAACATCGTGCTCAACCGCGGCGCCATCAGCGAGCCGTGGAGCGCCTTTCGCCGCCTGGGCAACAGTCTCTTCGGGTTCACGCTGGTGCTGTGGATCGTGGGCTTCCTGGCGTTCGTGGGCCTGGCGCTGGTGGCGGGAGCCCTCGTCTGGCCGGACCTGCAGCGCGGCGAGTTCCGCGGCGGGTCGATTGCGGCGATCGCCATCGGCGGCGGCGGCCTGCTCGTGCTGGGCATCACCTTCGCCATCATCGGCTTCCTGCTGCGCAACTTCGTCGTGCCCACGATGTACCTGCGCGACGAACTGGTGATGGATGCCTGGCGCGTCGCCAACCGCGAACTGTTCACCGGCAACGTCGGTGCCATCTTCCTCTACCTGCTCATGCGCTTCGTGCTGGTGCTCACCTGCGGGGCGATCTACTTCACGGTCGGCTGCCTCACCTGCTGCATCGCCTGGATTCCCTACGTCGGCACGGTGATGACGCTGCCTCTGTGGATCTTCCTGCAGTGCTACACGCTGTACTTCATGGAGCAATTCGGCCCGCAGTGGCGCTTCTTCTTCGAGCTGAAACAGTGCCCGGCGTGCGGTTACGACCTGCGGGCGACGCCCCTGGGCGAGCGCTGTCCCGAGTGCGGCACGGTGCATGAACCGGCGGCAGGCGCCGGCGCGCAGCCGATGCCCTGAGCGGATCTTGCTTCGGGCCGGTCAAGGCGGCTGGCGCGGGTCCTGTGGCGGGGCGGCGAACCGCGGGGCGCGTGGAGTCGTTATAAACGTGGTTGGCCCGGGGAGCCGCGCGGAGGATCTGTCGCGCATCGGGCCAATGCCGCCCGCCTCGGCTGCCGATCAAGCCAGCAGCCGCCGCACCGCCGTCAGGACCGATAGCCGAGAGACGCCCGCATGATCGACGTGATGATCATCACCTTCAACGAAGCGCTGAACCTGCCGCACTGCCTGGCGGCGCTGCAGGGCTGGACCAACCGCGTCTTCGTGATCGACTCGGGCTCGACGGACGGCACGCAGCAGCTCGCCGAGTCCTACGGCGCGACCGTCGTGCACCACGACTGGCCGGGCTATGCCCAGCAGAAGAACTGGGGCCTGGCCAACCTGCCCATCGAGTCCGACTGGATCCTCATCGTCGACGCTGACGAGGTCGTCACCCGCGGGCTGAAGAAGCGGCTGGTCTCCATCTCCAATCGTCCCGTCGGCGAGGTGCGGGAGAACGGCTTCTTCATCAACCGCCTCACCTTCTTCCTGGGCAAGCCCATCCGCCACTGCGGCTACTACCCGAACTGGAACATGCGCTTCTTCAAGCGCGGGCGCGGCGTCTACGAAGATCGCGCCGTCCACGAACACATCATCATCGACAACCCCATCGGCTATATCAAGGAGCTGCTGCTTCACGACGATCGTCGCGGCCTCGAGCATTACATGGCCAAGCACAACCGGTACTCAACGCTCGAGGCGGGCGCGATCTTCGCCGAGATGAGCGGCGCCAATCGGGGCAAGCCGCAGGCGAAGCTGACGGGCAGCAGCAGGCGCCGCCGCTGGCTCAAGCGCTACGTCGCGCCGTACATTCCCGTTCCCGCCGTCTGGCGCTTCTTATATATGTACTTGTTGCGCCTGGGGATTCTCGACGGACGGACCGGCATGTCCTTCTGCGCCTTCATCAGCATCTATGATCATCTGGTGGCGCTGAAGCTGAAGGAACTGCGGCGTCTGGCGCGCACCAGGGGCGTGGAGGCGGCGCAGGCGGCGCTCGAGACGGCGGCGATGCCCGGGCTCGCCGTCGCCGAGGGGAAACAGGGCGCGCAGTTCGAGCAGGCCGCGCCTCCCCCGGTGCAGCCCGTCGCGGGCGGCGGCGAGTACAAGGGTCCGACGCAGCTTTCGCCGGAGGGGAGTCCCTGGACCTTCAAGGAAAAGCTGGGACGCGCCATCTGGATGCTCATGGGCAGACCCATGTTCCGTATGAGTTTTCACAACTGGTATAACTTTCGGGCGCGGCTGCTGCGGCTGTTCGGCGCGCGCATCGGCAAGGGGGTGGCGATCCGACCGACCGTGAAGATCGAAGTGCCGTGGATGATCCAGATCGACGACGACGCCACGATCGGCGACCATGCGATTCTCTATGGCCTGGGTCCGATCAAGATCGGCAAGCGCACGATCGTCAGCCAGTACGCGCATCTCTGCGCCGGCACGCACGACTACGCCGACCGCACCTTCAAGCTCATCCGCAGCCCGATCACGGTGGGCGACGACGCGTGGATCGGCGCGGACGCGTTCATCGGCCCGGGCGTGACGGTCGGGCGGCTGAGCGTGGTGGGCGCGCGTTCGAGCGCGTACAAGAGCCTGCCCGAGGCGCAGGTGTGCGTGGGCAATCCCGCCAAGCCGATCAAGGAGCGCATGCTGCGATGACGCCCGCCGCGGACGAGCACGCTCAGGCGCTGCGCGAGGCGGAAGCTGCGGAAGCCGCCGCCGCCGAGGGCAAGCCGGACCGCACGTATATGCCGCCCTTGCGTCATCGCGTCTTCATGAACCGCAGCAACACGGAGCGGGCGATGTCGTTCCTCTGGCGCGTGGTGTGGTCGCTGCTCTGCCGTTGGACGCCGGACTTTCTGTGGGGCTGGCGGCGATTCATCATTCGGCTCTTCCGGGGCAAGGTCGCCTCGACGACGCTGATTTCCAGCTCCGCGCGCATCGAGTTTCCCTGGAACCTGCGCATCGGTTCGCATACGCGCATCATGCACGGCGTGATCATCACCTGCATGGGGATCGTCGAGATCGGCGAGCATTGTCTTATCAGCCAGTACTCGCACATCTGCGCGGGCACGCATGAGTACCGCGAGTCGCACATGCCGATCGAGCGAGCGCCAGTGCGCATCGGCAACGACGTGTGGATCGCCTCCGATGTCTTCGTCGGTCCGAACGTGACGATCGGCGACAACGTGATCGTGGGGGCTCGATCGAGCGTCTTCGGCGACATGCCCAGCAACATCATCGCCGTGGGCGAGCCGGCGCGGAAGATCAAGGACAACCCGCGCATCGCCCACCCGGCGTGACAGCGAAGCGCGTTGTCGAGATTCTCCCGGCGCGCCGGCCGATCGGTTGTACAATCCTCGCCATGACGATGCGGCCGTACGATCACGAACGCGACTTCGAACACGCCCGGCGCATGTGGCGCGAGGCGGGCTGGTTCGAAGCGGACCGGGAAGGCCTGCTTGAGGCGTCGCTGCCGACGTGGCGCGGCTGGGTCGCTCTGCTGCGCCAGGAGGCGGAGTGTTTCGTGGGTACGACCGACTGCGTCATGCGCCATCTCGAGGTCGACATTCCTGCGACCTGCATCGGCACGGTGATGACCAGTCGTGTCGGCAGGCGACAGGGCTTCGGGCTGCGACTCACCGCCAGGGCGCTCGCCGACGATGTCAGGGGCGGCGCCATCCTCGCCACGCTCGGCATCTTCGACCAGGGGTACTATGACAAGCTCGGCTTCGGCAACGGCGGACCGATGCGGCTTACGAGCTTCGATCCGACGAAGCTGCGCGTCGCGCCGCCGGCGCGGCCGCCGCTCCGCCTGACGAAGGATGACTATGAGGAAATGCACGCTCTGCGCCTGAAGCGGGTTCGTCGGCACGGCGGGTGCAACATCCATAATCCGATGATCACGCGCACGACGACGGAGTTCTCCAAGGACTCGTTCGGGCTTGGCTATCGTGATCAAGAGAGCGGCGAACTCACGCACTGCTTCTGGTGCCGACCCGTGCAGGCGCTGCACGGACCGTATTACATCTGGTGGATCGCCTACCAGCGTTACGCGGGGCTTCTGGAACTGCTGGGGGTGATGAAGACGCTGGGGGACCAGGTCTATAGTTTTCGCATGGCAGATCCGCCGGGTCTCTCGATGCAGTTGCTGCTCGCTCAGCCGTTTCGCCAGCGCGATCTGACGGACGAAGGCGCACATGGCCCCAAGATCTTCGCCTGGCAGGGCTGGCAGGCGCGAATCTGCGATCTGCCGGCGTGTTTGGAGCGCATCCAGTTGCCCGGGGCCGGCACGGTCCGCTTCAACCTGAAACTGAGCGATCCCATCGAGCACTACCTCGACGAGGATTCGCCCTGGCGCGGGATCGGCGGCGACTATGTAGTGACGCTGGGGCGCGAGAGCAGCGCCCGGCCCGGCAGCGAGGCCGGTCTGCCCACGCTGCGCACGAGCGTGAACGCTCTTACGAAGCTCTGGTTCGGCGCGCAGCCTGCCGGGACACTGGCTGTGACAGATCACTTCGATGCGCCGGCGGATCTCGTGCACGCACTGGATCGCACCATCATCCTGCCCCAGCCGCACGCCGACTGGGACTACTGAGGAAAGGACGAAGGGCTGAATGTCGAATGACGAAAGCAGGGGAGGCGACGTTAGCCGGGAGATCCGTCCCTGATCATTAGACCTTCGTCATTCGTCACTTTTTGCCTTTCGTCACTGCCGCTGCTGTGGAGAGCCAAATGCCCAGAACGTATCCCCCCGCCATTCTCGCCATCGGGCGCAACTATGCGGAGCATGCTGCGGAGATGGGCGGCGAGGCGCCGACGCTGCCGGTCGTGTTCATGAAGAATCCAGCGACGCTGATCGGCGACGGCGAGCCGATCCGCATCCCGCCGATCTGTGGTGAGCCTGCAAACGACGACGGTACGCCGCGCGCCCAGGTCGACTTCGAGGGTGAGCTTGCCGTGATCATCGGGCGCGACTGCCGCGATGTGCAGGAAGCTGCGGCGCTGGAGGTCGTGCGCGGCTACGCCGTCGCCAACGACGTTAGCGCCCGCTGGTGGCAGCGGCACGGCTCGGGAGGACAGTTCATCCGCGGCAAGAGCTTTGATACGTTCTGCCCGCTGAGCGAGATCGTCTCCGCTGCCGACGTCGGGGACCCGCAGGATCTTACCATCGAGACGCGCGTCAGTCGGGAGGTGATGCAAAGCGGACACACGCGCGACATGCTCTTTCCAGTGCGGCGGCTCATTGCGGAACTAAGCCGGGGCATGACGCTACTCGAGGGAACGATCATCCTGACGGGCACGCCGCCGGGCGTGGGTTTTGGACGCACGCCGCCGCGCTTTCTCAGGCATGGCGACGTCGTGGAGATCACGATCGAGCGCGTGGGGACGCTGCGCAATCCTGTCGTCGAGGAGGAATCTGCGACGCAATAAAGGTGCGGGTCGCAGCGCTGCAGCGCAGCGGCGCTATAGCTCGGCGAGCGTGGCGACGCGCGCCCTGCCCTGCCTGGCGCGCCCGAAGAGGACCCCGATCGAGAGCAACAGCACGAGTTTGAGGATCTCCAACACGCCGTAAAGCGTATGCAGCGACGAATCGGGCAGACCCTTGCCATCGAGGATCATGCCGACGCGCTGATCGAGCGGCGGTCGCAGGCCCAGGTGCTGCAGGACGACGAGCGCGAGGACGATGACGGGGAGCCAGCGTCGCCACTTGCCGCCGGCGCGAAAGCCAACGCCCGCCAGTGTGAGCGCGCACACCGCCTCCACCCAGCCGAACACCTGGAACTCGTGCCGGCCCACGTCCAGTTGCTGGGCCAGCGTCACGGATTCTGCAAGGAACTTGGCGGGGACGGCGACGAAGCTGACGCCGATGAGGATGCCGGCGTAGAGGATCGCCCAGGCGGCGGTGAACGTGCTGAGTTGCGTGCGTCGCATGACCGCAGCACTGTAGGCGATGAGCAGCGCCCGGGCGCGCTGCCCACCGCCGGCTGGTTGCGGACTCGAAACTACGTCTGCGGAATGCACTTGCAGCTTGTGGTCGTCTTCTCGTCAGCGTGGGCCCAGGCCTGCTCGTATTCGCGCTGCGCTTCACGCGCTTCTCTCGTGCGCCCCTGGCCCTCGAGAGCGCGACTGAGACCGAAAAGCGACCAGCCGTTGTTCGGCCACTTGACCAGATCCTGGCGATACGCGCGTTCGGCGTCGGCGTAGCGGCCCGCCTTCAGGTAGACGGCGCCCAGCGTGTGCCGCACCGGCTGCAGCCACTGCGGCGGCTCGCCGTAGGAGAGTTGATCTTCCGCAGCGGCGGCCCTCTCGAGGTGGAGCGCGGCGGCGTCCCACTCTCCCCGCTGCAGCGCCAGTTCACCGGCGATGAAGTGCTCGCTCACTTCGAGAATGCCGCTGGCCGGATCCAGGCCGAAGAGCAGATCATCCGGCATGGCGTCGCGCGCGGCGCGAAAGGCATCGTATTCACGCTGCGCGTTCGCAAAGTCCTTCCTGGCGGCGTAGGCGATGGCGCGATGCGCTCGCCAGATCGCGGTGGTGATCGGCAGGACCTGCGGCGGGGCGGGCTCGGCGAGCAGTTCGTCCCACCGGCCAAAACGCTTCTGCACGTCGTAGATCGAACACATCCACAGGTCGATCCACGGGGCTGCGGGCTCGATCATCTCGGCGGGGAGATTCGCCCACATCGCCCGCGCCGCCCGCAGCGCCGTTTCTTCCTGCCCGGCCATCATCGCGGCGTAGGCGAGCATGTGCGCGTTGTGCACCTGGTACATGTGCTGAATGCCCTGCTGCGGCGAGAGCACGCGATAGGTGGCATCCGAGCGCAGCGCCTTCTCATTCTGCGCGATCGCCTCGTCCCAGTGGCCCGTCTTCACATAAATGTGCGAGGGCATGTGCAGCATGTGGCCGCTCGCCGGAAGCATGTCGTTCAGCCTCTCGGCGGCGACCAGGCCGCGGTAGGGATCGGCGCTCGGCTCGACCGCGTGAATGTAGAGATGATTCGCCCCGGGATGCTCGGGCTGCATGTCGAGCACGCGCTCCAGCGTCGCCACGATCATGGGCGTGTCCTCCGCGGGGGTGAATTCGAGGTCGTAGAGCATCCACGGGCGGCGCACCATCAGCGCCTCGGCGTAGAGCGCGCCGACATCCGGATCGTCGGGAAACTGCGCCCACACGCCTGCCATGGCGTCGGCGTAGGCCTTCTCCAGATGCGAGCGGTCGGCAGGCTCGGGCATGGCGTAGCGGTGCGCCAAGGCTGCGATCAGCGCCCGCTCGACGGGCGTCTCATCGTCAAGTCGCTGCTGCGCCTTTTCCAGCGCCGCCCAGGCAGCGCTGCTGCGCTCCTCCGTCATCTCCGCATCGTTGTAGTTCGGCCCGTGGCAGAGCGACACGCCCCACCAGGCCATGGCGCAGTCGGGATCGAGTTCCGCCGCCTTGGTGAAGGAGCGGATCGCCTCGTCGTGATTGAAGGAGTACATCCAGGTGAGTGCCTGGTCGAAGTACGCCTGTGCCTCCGCCGAGTCGGTCGTGACGGTCCGCCGGTGCGCGCCCATGTCATCGAAGAGTTGCGCCGTCGCGGCAGGCGTCGCCTGCGAGGTTTGAGTCGTCTCGGTCTGCGTGCAGCCCGTGAGGACAGCAAGAGCGAGGATAACGAGCGACGTGCGATGTCGAGTCAGCATGATCTTTCTCCAGGCGCTGCGGTCAGCGCTTCCAAAATAGTCAGTTCGGTACGGCAGCAGCCATGAAATCAAATCAGAACATTCGGCTCCGCAGAATTTGCGTCAGCGGATGAACGGCTCGCCTTCAGGCCGGCTTGCGCAGGACGTAGAAGTCATTCTGAATGTCGTGCGGCAGCTCGTGGCGCTCGAGGTGTGTGAAGCCGGCCTGGCGCATCATCGCTTCGCACTGCTGCCTGCCCCATACGGCGCCCAGGCCCATGCCGCCCTGTGCGAGCGAGACGCTCATGCAGTTCATACACGAGATGGTGTAGAGGAATGTCCCCAGCGGATGGTCGAGATTGCCGGCGTGGGGCGTCTCCGCCTTGATCTCCTGGCAGAGATACACGCCGCCGGGCCGCAGCGCCTTGTGGATGTTCTCCAGCACCGCGTCGGGGCGCGCTTGGTCGTGAATGGCGTCGAAGGTCGTAATGAAGTCGTAACGCCCGGGCTCGTCGAGCCTTGTGGCGTCGAGGGCGGCAAAGCGGATGTTGGTGAGGCCCAGCTGCTGCGCCTCCTCGTTCGCCGCGTGCACGGCGTCCTCGAGCAGGTCGTAGCCGACGAAGCGGCTGTTGGGGTAGATCCGGGCGAGATCGATAAGCGCCTTGCCGCGCCCGCAGCCGAGATCCATGACGTCGATGCCGCGTTCGAGTCTGCCGACGATCTCAGGGATGAGCGGCAGGATGTGCTCGTGCAGGGCGGCGACGACGGTCTGCCCCGACTCTTCCGCCATCACGTCGTTGAAGCGGCTGTAGCGTTCGTAAGGGACGCCCCGGCCGTGCTCGAAGGCGGCGGCGACGTCGCTTTCCACCTCCGCCAGCACGGCGATCCACTGGAAGACGCCCGCGAGGTTGTTCGGCACGGCGGCGCGGGTGAGGAAGGCGGCGTGCTCGTCGGGCAGGTGATAGGTCAGCGACTCGGCATCGTGCTCGACGATGCCCGCCACCGTCATCGCGCCCAGCCATTCACGCACGTAACGCTCGCGCATGCCGCCGGCCTCTGCGAGTTCGTGGCTGGTAAGCGAGCCCTTCCCGGCGAAGGCGTCGAAGAGGCCGGTCCGATGCCCGAGCGAGAGCATCAACGCCAGCCCCGCCTCATTCAGCGTTCCGAGCAGGCGCTCGGCAAAGGCGTCGGACTTCTCTTGATTCAGCGGCACATTGCAAGCGATGCACATAGCATGATTCCTCTCTGGTTGGATTGCGTGTGGGCGCCGCCGCGCGCACGGCGGCGGAAGAGAGAGGCGCAGTCGGCCCGGCTGCGGTGACAAAGAATTGCAGTGATCTCCCCCTTTTACCCGTGACGGCCCGGGTGCGATGGCTCTCGCGAGGCCGGCGGCTCTACACTGTCGCTGCTGATGAATCGCGACACGCCTATCCTGGTCACGGGCGCGACGGGCTACATCGGCGGTCGGCTCGTGCCGCGACTGCTCGAGGCGGGATACCACCTACGCTGCCTGGCGCGCTCCCCACGCAAGCTGCGCAATCGCCCTTGGGCTGACCACGAGCGAGTCGAGATCGTCGAGGGGGATCTCGAAGATCCGCACGGCCTGCGCCAGTGCATGCGCGGCTGCGGCGTGGCGTATTACCTCGTGCATTCCATGATCGCGAAGGGACCAGGATATCTGGAGCAGGATCGCAAGCTCGCCCGCAACTTCGCCGAAGCTGCCGCTGACTGCTGCATAAAGCGCCTGCTCTACCTGGGCGGACTGGGTGAAGTCGGCGACGACCTGAGCCAGCATCTCGCCTCTCGTCGCGAAGTCGAGGAGGTGCTTCAGGAAGGGCCGGTCCCCGTCACGGTGTTTCGCGCTGCGATGGTGATCGGCTCGGGATCCGCATCCTTCGAGATCCTGCGCTACCTCGTGGAGAGGCTGCCCGTCATGATCACGCCGCGCTGGGTGAGCACCGAGTGCCAGCCGATTGCCGTCGAGAACGTCCTGCACTATCTCGTCGCCACGCTCGAGGTGCCGCAGACCGCTGGCAGGACGCTGGACATCGGCGGCACCGACGTGCTGACGTATCGCGAGATGATGCAGATCACGGCGGAGGTATTGCGCCTGCGGCGGCGGTTCATCATTCCCGTGCCGGTGCTGACGCCGCGACTCAGTTCGCTGTGGATTCACCTGGTGACGCCGATCGAGAAAGACATCGCCCGGCCTCTCGCCGAGGGACTGCGCAATCGCGTTGTTTGCCGCGATGATGCAGCGGCGCAGCTCATGCCGCAGACGCTGCTGGGCGTACGGGAGTCCGTGGAGCGGGCGATTGCTGCTGCGAGAGCCAACGAAGTGACGACAAGCTGGCACGATGCAGGGCCGATCCCCGGCGACCCTGATTGGGCGGGCGGTCGCGTTTTCGTGGATCGCCGCACCTGCGACGTGCGGGCGAGCCGCGAGACGACGTACGAGGCGGTGGCGCGCATCGGCGGGTCGACGGGCTATTACGCCGCGGGCTGGCTCTGGCAGATCCGCGGCTGGCTGGACCGGCTCGTTGGCGGCCCCGGGCTGCGCCGCGGCAGGCGCGACCCGCAACGTCTGGCCTACGGCGATGCGCTCGACTTCTGGCGCGTCACCCGCGTCGACCCCGGAGAGCGCCTGGAGTTGCGCGCCGAGATGCGCCTGCCCGGGGAAGCGCTGCTCGGTTTCGAAGTCGAGCCGCATGACGAGGACCGCAACCGCTGCACGCTGACGCAGACGGCGCGCTAGAAGCCGCGCGGCCTGATGGGGCTGGCGTACTGGTACGCGGTCTGGCCGGTGCACGGGCCGGTGTTCCGCGCCATGCTGCGCGGCATTCGCCGCGCCGCGGAAGACGCTGTCAGCGGGGCCGGGCGTCACGAGCGTGATGAGCAGCCTACGATGGCGAGCCGACCCCTCGCGCCAGGAGGAAGAGATGCCGACGCTTCATGACGTGCAAACGCTGCGCAGCGCCTTTCCAGAGCTTGGGACCTCGCGGGACGTGCTCCTCGACAACGCTGGGGGATCGCAGGTGCCGGCCGTCGTCGCGGATGTGGCGTGAGTCTCTTCGCTGTCCGTGTCGCG
>CAZZPX010000046.1:0-11847 GCA_964655955.1 uncultured Phycisphaerales bacterium
CCACGCCGTATATCTACGACGCAGAGACCGATGAAGAGGGCGACGCGGGTCTGCAGTACGCCTTGCGGAAGAAGCCCAAGGACATGACCGTCGACATCGACGCGGGCATCGTGCGCTGGAGCCCGGCGGCGAACGACGTCGGCGATCACGACGTGACCATTCGCGTCACCGATCTCGCCGGCAATTTCACCGATCAGGCATACGTGCTCACCATCGAGGACGTGGTGCAGTCCGGCTCGGACCTGCTGGCGACGCCCGGCACGATCACGCTTCCCGCCGTCTTCGTCCCCGGGGATCGAGCGCTGCTCGGCGTGACGATCAAGAACCTGGGCGACATCGCCGTCGACGCCTTCATCGACGTGCGCTTCTACCTCAGCGAGGACGCCGACTTCGGCGGCGACACGACGCTCATCGGTGAGATCTCCAATCAACGCCTGCGACTGGGCAGCGGCAGAAGCACACAGCTTCGCGTCAGAGTCGACGTGACGGACGCGCTCCCGCTCGGCACGCACCACATCGCCGCCCAGGTCGACACGGGCGACGATGTGCAGGAACTCAACGAGGAGAACAATCTCGCCGTCACCGCCGAGACCTACGAGATGGTGCTCGCCTTCGGCAACGTGGGCGACCGCAGCAACGTGCGTCTGCGCCTGCAGGATGCGAACGGCACGGAGGTGCAATACACGCTGCGCGGCTCGGGGCGCGGGGATCTCACCGACAATGACGATCTGGGCGCCTTCGACCTCGCCTTCACCGGCACGGACGGCGAGGGACGCGCCCTCATCCAGCCGCGCGGACGCGGCGCCGTGACCAGCCTGGGCAATGTCGGCGGCGACGGCGATCTCGGCGTGCTCCTCGCCCGCGATGTCGATCTGCTCGGCGACTTTGATTTCACGGGCGGCATCGAGCGGCTCCAGCTTCGCAACCTCGTCTCCGGCAGCACGCTGAGCATCGGCGCGCTTGCCGATGCGACGCGCACGCTCGATGTCCGCGTCAACCTCGTCGCCGACCTCGACGCCACCTTCGACACGCCCATCCGGCAACTCCGCCTCGTGCGCTGGCTCGATACGGACGCTGCGCCCGACTCGCTCACCGGCGTCGCGATCGACCGACTCATGACGACCGGCGATCGCGGCGCGGGGATTGCCGGCGATTTCGCGACGGCCGTGACTCTCACCGGCGCGCCCGGCGTCGAAGAGGTGCTGCGCCTCGGCGTCTTCCGAGGCACGCTGCTCAGCGGCGCGTGGAATCTCTCGGGGCCGGCCGGCAAAATCCAGGCGGACGATGTCGCCGCCGACTGGTCCGCCACCATCATCGGAGCCGTCCAGCGCTTCTTCAGCCGCAGCGACTTCGCCGGCGACCTGACCGCGACGCGCGTGGACCATTTCCTCATCAGGAACAACGCCAGCGGCTCGCTGAGATTGACGCAGGCGGTCGACCCGGAGGTCTACGCGCTGCGGAACTTCAAAGTCAATAACTGGCTCGACGGCTTCACCCTGCGCAGCGACGGGAATGTGCGCAGCATCAACGCCCGCGCCGCCCGTGACACGAATCTCTTTGCGGGCGTCGATCCCGATGTGACGCTGCTGCCCGACCCGGTCACCGATTTCGACAGCCAGGCGACGATCGACCGCGTGAACATCCGCGGCGCCCGCGACATCGCGCAGGCGTACATCAACACGAACATTGCCGCCTACCACCTCGGCCTCATCACCTACAAGGATGCACAGACAGCGAACGGGGGCGTCGAATTCGGTCTCGCCGCTCACGAGTTGCGCCGCCTCGTCTACCGTGACTTCCGCGGCACGTTCAAGTGGCCCAACCGCGACGAGCCGGACGGCCCGGCGGACGACGGCGATCGCGTCACCAGGCTCGCCTAGAATCGGTGCGATCCGATTCGCCACGCCGGAGACGCACGCCGATGGGAAAGCTCTGGATCATCCCGCTCCTCTTGCTCGTTGTCGCGGCGCCAGGTGCGCGTGCGCCGGCCGGGGTCGCGTCGCCGGGGGCGGATGTCCCCCTGTCCGCCGCCGCCACCTTTCAACCCGTGGAGCCCACGATCGGCTCGCACGGTCGCTGGCGCATTCCAACGGCGGAAGCGCCACTGCGCGTGCTGAAGATCCAGGCGCTCGCCGGGCCGGCGTTTCGCCAGCGCGACGACTGGCGCGAGAGCATCGACCGCCGCATCAGCCTTGCCTCCGCCCAGTTCGAGGAGAACTTCGCCATTCGCCTCGAATTGGCCGGCGTCGATGCGTGGGACGCGGTGGACGAGCGCGCCGATCTCGCCGCGGCGTACGAAGCGTTCTGGCGACTGCCCGTCGATGCCGACGCTGACATCGCCGTGGCCTTTCTCTCTACCGGTCATCTCAGCCGTAGCGTCGAGGCGCAGGCCGACGCGGAGAATCTCGGCCGCGCCTCGCCCTTCGGCCGGCATGTCGTTCTGCGCGATACGCCCACGCTCAGCACGCAGATGAAGATCCACACCTTCGTGCACGAGCTGGCGCATCTCTTCGGCGCCCTGCACAGTGGCGACAGCCGCTCAATCATGTATCGCTACGTCAGCGACAGCGGCGGCGAGTACTTCGATAAGCTGAGCGGCCAGTTCATCTGGGCGGTGCGCGACTTCGACTTTCGCCTCGGCGTCGAATGCCTCGACGCGGAGACGGCGCAGCGACTCGACGAGTTGTACGCCTCCGCCTCGCAGGAGGAGGCGCATCCGCTGGTGATGGCGTGGCAGAACCGCGGCGTGGAACTCATCGCGGCGCGCGACTACGACGCCGCCCTGCAGGCACTCGAGCGAGCCCTCTCGCTCGATCCGCGCCGCGCCGCGGCTCACCTGGATCGCGGCCTGGTGTTGCGCGAACTCGGCCGACTTGCAGAGGCGGAGGCGGCGCTGCGGCGGGCGCTCGACTGCGATTCGCGCGTGCGCGGCGCGGCGCTCAACCTCGCCGACACGCTCCTGCGTCTCGGCCGCGTCGACGACGCCGTCGTCGAACTCGAGCGCGAGGTCATTCGCCGGCCCGACGATGCAGAGGCCTGGCACATGCTCGGCGTCGCGCGCGCTGCCGCCGGCCGGGTGGACGCGGCGATCGATGCCTACGCCCGCGCGGTGACCTGTGATGCGCAGATGGCGCTGAGACCGATTCTCGTGCCCGCCGATGCGCCATCACGCGAACAACTCTACGAGGCGGCGGCGGAGCGCGTCGAGACGACTCCGGACGACGGCGAGGCGCGGGTGCGCCTTGGCCTCTTGCTGCGCTTGCGCGATGAGCGCCAGGCCGGCCTGACCCAGGTCGCGCGCGGGCTGGAATTGCTCGGCAAGTCGCACGGGGCTGCGGCGTTGTGCGCCAGTCTCCTCGCCGATGCGCCGAACGATCGAGAGCTTCTGCACCTCAGCGCCCGCCTGGCGCTCGCGGCCGGTCGCTATGACGACGCCTTGCGCCTTTTCGGCCAGCTTCTCGCCGAGGATGGAACCGATGCCGCCGCCTGCCGCGGCCTGGGCGACGCCTACAAGGGCAAAGACATGCTGGCGACGGCGTTGAAGTATTATCGCCAGGCGGACGCGCTCGAAGGTGCAAGGGACTGACGAACCTATAGTTTCGTGGAGCGGCGCGGCAGCGTTGGAGGCGTGTCATGGCTTCGGAGCTCAGAGGGCAAAGTAGTCGCGGAGGAAGGCGTGGATGTCGCTGCGCGCCTTGGTGAGCCTGACCATGTCGTGCAGGCGCGCCAGGTCGCGCTGCTTCTTGGCGGCCAGTTCGTCCGCGTCGATGAGCGCATCGACGTCGGGGTGGCGCGAACGCCCACCGTGCCCGCTGCCCGTCGCTCTTGCATCAGTCATCTCGCCTTCCTCATCCGCGAGCCGATAGCGGCCCTGAATCGAGGTCGGCTCGATCAGCCCCAGTCGTTCGAGACCCGTCGCTGTGAATTCCGCCCGGCGATCGCCGCGGTTCTTATGAATGACGGCCTCGCGCAGATCGTCGACGGTGAAGCCATCGGCGTGCTCCGCGCGCCGCGCGAACTCATACGCCTGCACGAGCATGTCCGCGCCCGGATTCGCCCAGTCGACAAAGGTTCGCTGGATCGCCAGATCATCCTGATTGTAGAGCAGCGTGCAGCACGCCGCCGCACCGTCCCGGCCGGCCCGACCGATCTCCTGGTAGTACGCCTCGACGCTGCCCGGCACCTGGGCGTGCACGATGAAGCGAATGTCCGGCTTGTCGACGCCCATGCCGAAGGCGTTGGTCGCCAGCAGCGTCAAGCGCTCCCGCGGCGGAGAACTCATGAAGCGATCGTACACCTTCTTCTTCCTGCCGCCGCTGAGCTGACCGTGATACACCTGAAGCGGCCCGGGCAGTCTTCCTGTGAGAAGCGAGCTGAAGCGCTCGAGATCCTTGATGAGCGAGAAGTACACGATGCCGACTCCGACGCACTCGCCGGTGGACGCGATCCGCTCGATCTGCTTCACTTTCGCCTGGTCGTCCCACGCGTCGCGCACCTCCAGGCGCAGGTTCGGCCGCTCGATCCCGGCGGCGAAGGTCGGCATCTCTCCGCCAGTGCGCCGCAGCACGCGCAGAATATCGTCGCGCACCTCCGCCGTGGCCGTCGCGGTGAGCGCGATGGTCGTCGGGTCGCAAAGCATTGCCCGAAAGTCGCCGATATCGCTGTAGGTCGGTCGAAAGTCGTGGCCCCACTTGCTGATGCAGTGCGCCTCGTCGACGGCGAGAAGCATTGTGCCGACCGAGCGCAGCGCCTCGACGAAGCCGGGCCTGGTCATACGCTCGGGCGTGGCGTAGATCAGGTCGTAGTCGCCGCGGGCGAGCTTCGTCTGCCGCTCTTCTCTCTCCCGGGGCGACAGCGTGGAGTTGATGTACTCCGCTCTCACCCCCTTCTGCTTCAGCGCGCAGACCTGGTCTTCCATGAGCGCGATGAGCGGCGAGAGCACGAGCGTCACGCCAGGAGCGGGTAGCGCCAGCGCCGGCAACTGAAAGCAGAGGCTCTTGCCGGAGCCCGTCGGCATGACCACGAGCGCATCGCCGCCGCCCATGACGCGCTCGATGATGCGCGCCTGCAGCGGAGAGAGCGCCTCGTGGCCGAAGCGCCGACGCAGAATCTCGACAATGCGCTGATCGTTCACGGCCGATTGTAGCGCGGTCCAGCGCTTCGATGCGGCTACACCTGCACCTGCGCAGGCGCGGCGTTCTGGCTGCGGCAGAGATGCTTGCGCAGCACGCGCAGCAGCGTACGCGGCTCGAGGTAGTTCTCCGGCGGGCGGTAGTAGACTTCCTTCAGCTTCGAATCAGTCTCGGAGGGCAGCACCGACACGCGCCCCTTCACCTCACGCAGGAGCGCCACGACCGGCTCCGGGGTCGGCGTGCGCAGGATAACATCGCGATCGCGCACCACGATCGACTTCACCTCCAGTTCCGTGGCGGCGATGCGCAACTCAGCAAGCTCGACGAGCGCCTCGCTGCGCCTGGGCAGATCGCCATAGGCGTCGACCAGATCCTGCTCGACCTTCTTCAGCTTCTCATAGTCGCCGGCCTGACAGAAGCGCCGGTACGCCTGCATGCGCCGCTTGTCGGAGGGAATGTACGAGCGCGGCAGGATCGTGCTCACGCCGATGTCGATGTCCACCTCCGCGACGTCCGCAATGCGTTCGTTGCGCAGAATCTTCACCTCCCGATCGAGGAGCTGACAGTACATTTCGTAGCCGACGGCGGCGATATGACCGGACTGTTCGGCGCCGAGCAGGTTGCCGGCGCCGCGAATCTCGAGGTCGCGCATGGCGATCTTGAAGCCGGCCCCGAGCATGGAAAACTCCTCGATCGCCTTGAGCCGCTTCACCGCCTTCTCGGGCACGGTGCGATCCGGCGGCAGCAGCATGTAGCAGTACGCGCGATGCTTGTAGCGCCCGACCCGCCCGCGAAGCTGGTGCAGATCCGCCAGGCCGAACATGTCGGCACGGTTGATGAACATCGTATTGGCGGTGGGAATGTCGATGCCGGATTCGATGATGGTCGTGGAGACGAGGATGTCCGCCTGCCGCCGCATGAATTGCAGCATCACGCGCTCCAGCTCGCGCGATCCCATCTGCCCGTGGCCCACGACGATGCGCGCCCCGGGCGCCAGCTTCTGGATCTCATCCGCAATCGACCTGATGTTGTGCACGCGATTGTGCACGAAGAAGATCTGCCCTTCGCGCGCCAGCTCGCGCTCGATCGCCGCCTTGATGCGCTTGCCGTTGTAGGGAATCACCTCGGTGACGACGGCGCGGCGATCGAGCGGGGCCGTCGCGAGGGAAGAGATGTCGCGCAGGCCCAGCATCGACATGTGCAGCGTGCGCGGAATGGGCGTCGCGCTCATGGTGAGGACGTCCACCATCATGCGCAGGGAGAGAAGATGCTGCTTGTGCTCGACGCCGAAGCGCTGCTCCTCGTCGACGATGACCAGTCCGAGGTCTGCGAAGTGCACATCGGCGCTGAGCAGGCGATGCGTGCCGATGATCACATCGACGCGCCCGCGCGCCAGCTCCTCGAGGATCAGCTTCTGCTCCTTGTCGGTCTTGAAGCGGCTGAGCGATTCGACGCGGAAGGGGTAGCCGCTCATGCGCGAGCGGAAGGTGCGTTCGTGCTGTTCGGCGAGAACCGTCGTCGGCACGAGCACCGCCACCTGCTTGCCGTACTCGACCGCCTTGAACGCCGCCCGGATGGCCACCTCCGTCTTGCCGTATCCCACATCGCCGCAGAGCAGCCGATCCATGGGCGTGGCTTGCGCCATGTCGCGCTTGACGTCGATGGCGGCGGCAAGCTGGTCGTCCGTCTCCTCGTAGGGAAACTCGGCTTCGAATTCCTGCTGCCAGGGCGTGTCCGCGGGATACTGAATGCCCGGCATGTGCTCGCGCGCCGCCTGGATGCGCAACATCTCCGAGGCGAGGTCGCGCACCGCCTCGCTCACCGCATCCTTCTGGTGCTTCCACTTCTTCCCACCCAGCACGGAGAGTTGCGGCTTGCCGTGGAACCCGCCGATGTACTTCTGCACGAGATCGATCTTGGTCGCGGGGACGTGCAGCCGGGTGCGGCCGGCAAACTCGAGCGTGAGGTACTCCTCTTCCTCGCCTTCCTGTCGCCGGATGCTCGTCTTTTCGGGGGCCATCGTGGTGAGGCCCTGGAAGCGTGCGATGCCCTGGTGTTTGTGCACGACGAAGTCGCCCGGCTCGAGATCGAGAAACTCGTCCATGGCGCGATCGCCGCGCACGCGCAGGAAGCGCCGCCGCGTCTGGAAACGATGCAGCAGTTCGTGATAGGGCACGAGCGCGAAGCGGACCGCCCCGCCGTGGTCGAGATCGTCGCCGTGGCCTTCTTCGCCCCAGATGAAGCCGCGATGCACGTAGCGCACCTCGCGGCTGATCAGCGCTTCAGGCGCGTGGGCGGCGATCAGTTCCGTCAGGCGGGCCAATTCACCCTCGTTCTGGCAGGCGACGATCGTCTGCAGGCGCTGCTGCAGGTCGCCAAGTTCCTCGACGGCCTTGCCCGCGTCTTCATCGAAGTGCGGCAGGGGCGCGACGGGGAAGGCGAGCGTGACATCGCCGCTCGCCGCAGCCACTGTCTGATTGATCTCGACGAAGCCGCGCGTGCGCTCCCGGAGATCCTTGAAGACGGCGGGCGGGCCGAAGATGCTGCGCGCATCGGTGACGCGCTCGTAGTAGCCGCGGCCCTGTTCGGTCAGTTCCAGCACATCCGCGAGGACGGCGATCGCGGCGCGCTCGCTGCAGGGCGCGGGAAGCAGCGACAGGAGCGACACCTGATCGCGCAGGGCTTGCAGTTGCTTGAGCGACGCGCCGAGGATCTCAGCGCGCTCGATGCGACGATCGGATCCCATCGTCTCGGGATCGACCTCCATGATGGTTTCGAGTTCGTCGCCGAAGAAATCGAGGCGCAGGGGCACGGCGTCCTCGCCGGGCGGATAGACATCGAGGATGCCGCCGCGCACGGCGAACTCACCCGGCGCTTCGGCGGTGGCGCTGCGTGCGAAGCCGGCCGAGGCGAGCCAGTCGACGATGGCGTCGAGGCCGCGCGCGTCGCCCGGTTGCAGCGCCAGCACCAGGCGATCCAGATCCCCCGCGGCGGGAACGGCCTGCATCAGCGCCTGGATGGAGGTGACGAGCACCTCCGGCAGGTCGCCGGCAAGCAGCGAGCGCACGAGATGCAGGCGCTCGGAGAGCAGTTCGAGGCTGACGCCCGTTTCGCCGGGCAGCACCTCCAGGGCGCTGAAGCGGGCGGCGTCGACGCCAAGCGAGGCGAGTTCGTCCGCGGCTTCGTCGACCTCGTCAAGATGGGCGGCGACATAGAGCGCGCAGCGTCCGCTGCGCCGCGCCAGGGCCGCGGCGACGTAGAGCGACGAAGACCCCGCCGCACCGCTCGCCGCCACGCGCTGGCCCGCGTCGGCAGCGCGCTGCAGTCGGGCGATCGTCGCATCCTTGGTGAGTCTGTCGAACCAGTCCACAGCGATCGCCGCGCATAGCCGGGCGGCCCGATTCGCGCGCAGACGACTCGGGCGGGCCAGAAACGGGGATGTCGGCAATGCGGCACGCTGCCGCACCGCCTGTCCATTCTTCTCGGCTCGCGGTCGCGGGTCACTCCACAACGACGACAAAGGGGCGGATTCGCTCCAGCGTCTTGTCGCCGACCCCTTCGACAACCGTCAACGCTTCCAGGGAGCTGAATGGACCGTGCGCCTCGCGATGGTCCACGATGCGCTGCGCCAGCGCCGGGCCGATGCCGGGCAGTTCGCGCAGGTCGCTCACCCGCGCTGCGTTGAGGTCAAGGCGCATGTCCGGCAGGCGTGTCGCCGCGGCTTCCCCGGCCGCAGCGGCGCTGCGAGTGCGGGCCCGCCCGGCGACGACGAGCGTCAGCGCCACGACACAGATCACCGCGACGAGGAGCGCGCCGTGCAGCCCGGCGCGCTTCCGCTGCTCTGCGCGTGCCGCTTCGCTCGTCGTGTCAGGAGGCGGCTGCATCGGTCTGGCCCGTCAGCGCCGCCGTCGTCACCTCCGGCACGCTCTCCGCCTCGCTCGGCAGGCGCTGCGATTGCAGGCAGGCACGGATCTGCCCGATCCGCCGCAGCGCCGGCTTGACGATGCCCAGGGAGCTGATCAAGCCGCCGGCCGGCATATCGCTGGTGTTGTGATCGTAGAGATCCTGCCAGCAGATGGATTCGATGTAGGGTTTGCTGAGGGCGATGGAGGCAATCTTGGTGAGCCACTCCGCCTGCGCGCGCTCGCTCCAGGGCTCGTGCCAGTAGCCGGCACTTTGGGGCGAGGGGCGGGCGCCCGCAGCGCCGAGCGTCTCCTCGCCGTCGCGCGCCGGTTCCTCAGCGGCGGGCGGGACCGAGGGCGGGGCGCTCGGCGCGCCGCAGGCGGTGATCACGACGGGATGATCCAAACGGGCGAGGCGATCCAGCATGTGGCTGAGCAGCATCAGGTCGCGCGTCGAGCGCCCCTCGCGCGCCTGTCCGACCTGCACGCGCACGCCGAACGAATCGACCGGCATCCCCGCCTCCAGGATCATCTCCAGGTACATGAGCGGCGGCAGCGAGCCGGTCTGCGTGGCGTAGTGCTCGGCGAAGGGCTGGGCGATCTCCAGCATCACCCGCGCGTGCGGCTGGAGCTTCTTGACCAGCAGCAGGCAGACGCGGGTCAGGTCCATCATCTGCTCGTACGTAAGCTGAAAGTTCTCGTTGATGTTGATGCCCGTGGCCACGTTCCAGATGTGAATCACGCGGCGATAGCGCGTCACCACCGCCTGCACGTGTTCGCTCACCAGCTCCCGCAGCGTCTCGTAGTCGTGCTCCCAGATGTACAGCCAGTCGGGAATCGCCAGACGGCTGAGATCGAGGATCGGACCCGCCATCACGGGCTTGCGCGCGGTGCGGACGGCCCATTCGATCCAGCGGTCGGTGAAGCGCCAGGCGTACTCGCCTTCCTCCGGCTCGAGATCACGCCAGCGCACGGGCATGCAGACGTAGTCGAAATGGGCGGCGACGACCGACTTGAGGCGATCCGACCACTGCATGGGATGGACGGTGCAGCCGATCGTGGTGCGGGCGGCGGTGGGCGACCTGAGACGGCGCGAGAGGAGCAGGTCGGCGTGGTGTTCGGCAAGCAGTTCCCCCGCCTGGATGCAGGCGAGGAGCGACTCGTGGGCCGCCTGCTCCGCCTGCTGCGGATCCAGCGTCGAGAGGGCCTGGACGAAGAGATTCCGGGCATCGGTGAACTTCTGAATCGCGGGGTGCTCGGGGTCCAGATCGAAGAGCATCCAGTCTTCGCTCTTGGCGATGAAGAGGCGCAGGCGGGCCCGCGCCAGCTCGAGGGCGAGCAGGTACGGTTCGTCCCGTTCAGGAAGCAGGCAGGTCTGCAGCGTGAGTTGACCGAGATGTTCGGCGTTGTAGCCGAGGGCGAGCGCGGCGGACTCGCTGGAGCGTTTCTGACAGCGGATGACGCCGTCCTCGAGGCTGATGGAGGCGGGGATGGCGACGCCATCGCCGGCCACGAGGTAGGCCACGTCCAGGGTTGTCGCCGAGGGAAGTCGGCTGGGATCGTAGACCCGAAAACAGAGCATCACGCCATATCCTTTGCATCCCTGCCGGGCCGGCCCTGAGCTGCCGGAGGAGAGTTCCTGTGGGGCAATCCTAGCGAATCGACGTGGGCTTGCTACAGTGCGGCCGCCATGAACACGCTGAAAGCCACCGCCAAGACCGATTTGCCGTATCCCGGCCGCCGCCAGGGCAAGGTTCGGGACATCTACGAGTTGCCGGGCGACGCCGGCGCCCCGACGCGCCTGCTCATCGTCGCCTGCGATCGCATCAGCGCCTTCGACGTGGTGCTGCCCACGCCCATCCCGGGCAAGGGGCAGATCCTGACGGAGATCTCTTGCCGCTGGTTCGAACGCATCGACGCCGCCGACATTGTCCCCAATCACCTCGTCAGCACGGACCCGGCCGACCTGCCTGATCTCACCGGCGAGCAGCGAGAGCAACTCGCCGGCCGCATCATGATTGGGAAAGCCTGCCGCGTCGTTCCCATCGAGTGCGTCGTCCGCGGCTACCTCGCCGGCTCGGGCTGGAAGGAGTATCAGAGACAGCAGTCGGTCTGTGGGATCCCCCTGCCTACGGGACTGAGGCAATGCGACCAACTCCCTGAGCCGATCTTCACCCCCGCCACCAAGGCCGAGGTCGGCCACGACGAGAACATCAGCTTCGACCATGCCGCTCAAGTCGCGGGCAGGGAGCTCATGGAGCATCTTCGCGACCTGTCGCTGCGGATCTACACGACGGCTGCGGAGTATGCCCGCACGCGCGGCATCATCATCGCGGACACGAAATTTGAGTTCGGCCTGCCGCTGAACCCCGACGGCTCAGTCGCCGAGGACCCCATCCTCATTGACGAGGCGCTTACACCCGATAGCTCCCGCTTCTGGCCGGCGGATCGGTACGAGCCCGGCCGCGACCAGGAGAGCTTCGACAAGCAGTACGTCCGCAATCACCTGCAGTCGCTTGTCGACCAGGGGCGATGGGACAAGCAGCCCCCCGGACCGCAGTTGCCCGAGGAGATCGTGCGAGGCACTGTCGATCGCTATCTGGAGGCGCTCCGCCTGCTCTTTGATTGAGCGAGAAGGCGAGAGGATGGTCATCGCGCCTGGAGCAGAAGCTCGCGCTGAGGCGAGGTCGAGGAAAGTCGCACCCGGTGTCGGACCGAGAGCGCTGCCCACAACCCCTCAACCTGACATCGCTGTGGGCTGAACGGGCGACCGAAGGGACTCGAACCCTCGACCCCCTGGACCACAACCAGGT
>CAZZPX010000047.1:0-11764 GCA_964655955.1 uncultured Phycisphaerales bacterium
TCACTTCTTGCTCGCGGCCGATCAGGTCGTCGAGGCACTCTTCGACCATGCCGGGCACGACGTCGCCGCCGCACAGCCCTGTCAGGTAATTCTGAATCAAGAGATCATTGCGCTTGCCCTGCAGGGCCGACTTCATCTCGATCCAGAAGATGCCGCCTACGCCGCCGGAGTAGTTGCGATCGAGTACGCCGACCTTCAGGGCGTTCCTGCACAGGTCGATCATGACCTCACGCGGGTAAGGCCGCATCATGCGCTGCGTGATCAGACCGACCTTCTCGCCCTTCTCGCGCCGGGTGCGAATGACCTCGCGGGCCGTGGTGGCGATCGTGCCCGAGCAGACGAGGACCACTTCAGCGTCGTCGGTCTCGAAGCCCTCGACGGGTGCGGGTGCTTCCCGGCCGAAGACCTTCTTGAACTCGCGGCGGCACTCCTCGTAGACCTGCGGCACGCGCTCCATCGCTTCTTGCGTTTCCAGGCGCTGCGACAGCGTTTCGCGGGGCCAGGCGAGGCCGCCGATCGTCACCGGGTGTTCGTGCCGCATGCGATGCGGCAGGTCCAGTAGCGGCAAGTAACGATCCACCTGTTCCTGCTCGGGCAGGTCCGTCTCCTGCTGGGTGTGCGAGACGATGAAGGCATCCATGCTCACCAGCACCGGCAGCAGAATTCGATGGTCCTCAGCGAGGCGGAAGGCGAGCAGGATCGCGTCCAGGACCTCCTGGTTGTTCTCGCAATACATCTGGATCCACGAGCCGTCGCGCATGCACAGCGTGTCGGTCTGGTCGGCCCAGATGTTCCATGGCGGGCCCAGCGTGCGGTTCACCGTCGCCATGACGATGGGCAGGCGATACCAGCCGGCGACGAGGATGTTCTCGAACATGTACGCCAAGCCGTTGCTCGAGCTGGCGGTGAAGGCGCGGGCACCCGCAAGAGAGGCGCCGAGCGTGACGCCCATGGCGCTGTGCTCGCTCTCGACGGGTACGACGCGCCCTTTGGTGAAGGGATACTTGGCGACGTACTCGACGATCTCGGTCTGCGGCGTGATCGGGTAGATGCCGCACGTCGTGCCCCGGCCCTCACGGTTGGCTTCACCCGCGGTGGCGAGGGCGTGGCCGGCAGCGTGGTTGCCGGTGACGATCTCAAGACTCATAGCGCGCTCCTTTGTGGCGGCAGGCCCTAGAGCTGGCTCATGAAGATGACATTGCGCGGGCATTCCGAGGCGCAGACGCCGCAGCCCTTGCAATAGGAATAGTCGAAGTGGAATTCGTGTCCGATACGCGTCAGCACGCCCTCGGGGCAGTAGGTCACGCAGCGGTCGCACTCGTTGCACACGCCGCAGCTCAGGCAGCGCTCCGCTTCGGAAACGTCGGTCAGACCCTCGTGGATCTCGTCGAAGGTGTGGATGCGCTCACGGGGATCCAAGGCGGCCCCGGCGCTGCGCCGCTGCTTCTCGAAGAGGTGCATCTTGATGGCGCTGGCGCCGATGACATCCTCTTCCCGATGCGGATCCGGCAGAAGCTGCTCGCCGGTGAAGGTCTGGTGGATGTGGAACGCGGCGCGGCGGCCGTTGCCGATGGCGGCGGTGACCGTGCCGTCGTTCGTCGCCAGATCGCCGACGGCGAAGACCGGCTTCTCCAGCACGCCGAGCAGCACCTTGTCGTCGCGCACCTCCGTGCCCTCGGGGAAGACCGACATGTCGGGCGACTGGCCCAGCGCCAGGACGACGCGATCGCAGGGAACGTCGTAGTCGCTGCCGGGAACTTCGACGGGGCGGCGGCGACCCGAGTCATCCGGCGCGCCCAGTTCCATGCGCCGGCAGGTCAGCAGGTACTTGTCGCCGTTGGAAGCGATCTTGATCGGAGCGGTGAGGTACTCGACCTGCACGCCTTCCTCGATGCCTTCGTCGATCTCCTCGTCAATCGCCGGCATCTCCTCGCGCGTGCGCCGATAGACAATCTGCACGCTCTTCGCCCCGAGGCGCAGGGCGGTGCGGGCGGCGTCGAAGGCGGTATTGCCGCCCCCCACGACGACCACGTCTTCCTGATCGACGCGCACCTCTCCGACGTTCGCCTTGTCGAGGAAGTCAATGCCCTGCTGGATCGCCCTCTCATCCGTGCCAAGTTTCAGCGCCCGCAGTTCCTGCAGACCGGTGGCGACGAGGACAGCGTCGTGTTCGCGGGCGAGTTCGAGGAGACGATCCTTGTCGATGTGCGTCCTGGTCTTGGCGACGACGCCGAGTTCGAGGATCTGGTCGATCTCGCGATCCACCACGTCGCGCGGCAGGCGGTAGCTGGGAATGCCGGTGCGCAAGAGCCCGCCCAGTTCCGAGCCAGCTTCGAAGACCGTGGCCTGATATCCGAGGCGCGCCAGGTGGTAGGCGGCGCTCAGCCCTGCCGGACCCGACCCGATGACGGCGACCGTCTCCTCGCGCTTGTCGAGGCGCTCGGGCATGTGCCGGCCGTGGTCGGCGGCGAAGCGCTCCAGATCCCGCACGTTCACACCTTCATCGAGCTGGATGCGATTGCAGGCGTCCATGCAGGGCGCGGGGCAGACGCGGCCGCACACGCCGGGGAAGGGAGTCGTCTCGTGCAGGATGCGCAGCGCCTCATCCGTCTGCTTGCGCGCGAGCGCCTGGAGGAATCCCTGCACGTCGTTGCCCGCCGGGCAGACGTGGTTGCAGGGCGGAACGTACTGCTGACGGTCCGGCTGCATCGACGCCCACTGCCCGGTCCTGATCGCCGGTAGCAGATCCGCGCCGCGCCCGGTCAGCCCGGGCACGCGCGTCGTGGGGATCTTCGGCGTCTCGACGGCGCCATCCCGCGGCTCCTCGAAGAGCTGGACCTGGTTGTATGCTCCCTCACAGGCGCTGAGATTGCCGCCGACGAACCCCATGTGTTCGAGCGCTGCCTTCGCCTCCGCGAGCGTCTGTCCCAGCATGCGCGCCGTCGCCCCGAGCAGGGCGGTGTTGACGATGGGCACCGAGCGCGTGCCCAGCTTGTTCTCGACGGCGATCGAGCGGGCGTCGATCACCGCGATCCGGTAGCCGGGAAACTGCTCCTTGAACTTGTCGAGAGGCTCAGCGGTGTTGATGAGGATCCAGCCGCCGAGCTTCAGCCCGGACATGATGACCGGCGAGATCAGCGTCGGGTCGAGGACGATGACGTGATCCGGTTCGTAGACCTGGTTGCGGTTGGCGATGGGTTTGTCGTCATAGCGGCAGAAGGCCTGGAGAGGCGCGCCGCTGCGTTCAGCGGCGTAGATGCCAAACGCCTGCACCGAGTCGCCGAGGAGGAAGCGCATGGTGGCGATGAGCTTGGCGAGCGTAACCCCGCCCTGTCCGCCGCGGCCGTGAATACGGATCTCTAGCATCAGAGCACCTCTTTCAGGCGGCAAACACCCCGAAACTGGGGTGATCGGTCGCGAGAATGGTCGCGCTCCGCTTCCTTCCGTCGGAGGGCGACTTTCACATCCCATTTTAGCGATTGTCTCCCCTGTCCGGGGCAATTCCGGGCCTCTACGACCGAGATGAGAACGAGTCGCGACAGCGGAGCGAGGTCGACGTCCAGCCCCGGAATCCGCGGGCAGCAACGGTCCGGCTTGCGACCCGGTGGCTGGTCGCGGGCCGGCCGTCCGGCGCAGAGAAAACCGGCGCCGAAGCGCCGGTCCGTGCGGATCGCGTGCCTGCCTGCCGCCGGGAGCGCGGGCGACTATGCCTGCTGCTCCACCTCCCAGTTCTCAGCTCCGAAGAGGCTCCCCGCGCCGAACTGGGGAATGCCGTCCTGCTTGATCTCGCGGCCGGTGCCCTGGGCGACGGGCGATGATTCTGGAATCGCCCAGTCGCTGTTGGGCAGCTTCTCGCCCCACTTGAGCGCCGCCTCCGCCGCTGCCGGCTGCGTGCCGTCCGCGTTCTCACGCAGGGCGCGGATGTTGCGCTTGAACTCCTGGTGAGCGAGATTGCAGAAGTGCCGGCCGATCTTCACTTCGTAGTCGAGCCCCTCGCCAGTCGCGCCGCCGCGCAGCGCCTGGTCCAGCTTCGAGAGCGTGCAGGCGATGGCGTGCGTCCAGATGATCGCCCAACTGATGCGCGCCTGGATGTTCTGCCGCTCGAAGAGATACTCGTCGTGCTCCTTGAACATGACGCGGATCCAGTAGCTGACATCGCGAATCATCACGCCCAGCCGGTCGGCGAGATCGGCAAGCTGGGGATGCACGCGCGTGATGGCGGGGGCGGGGCGCTTGAAGCCCATGAAGAGTTCCGCGCCCAGTTGCATGCCGAAGCCGATGTGCTTGAAGGGGTGCTCCTTGACGCTCATCATCTGCATGCCCATGTCCTTGCCGCCGTAGCTGAAGACGAAGGGATGCATGACGTCGTTGGAGCCTTCGACGATGGTGTAGATGCGGGCGTCGCGATGGATGCGCTCCAGGCCGTTCTCCGCCATGAACGCTTCGCCGCCCATGCAGACGACGGCGTCGTTGACGACGTTCCAGCCCATCTCCGAGCAGAAGACCTTGGCGATCGCCGTCTCCAGCATGATGTCGTCATCGTGACGGTCGAGCATGCCGGTCGTCATGTAGAGCATGGCGTCCATGGCGTAGATGTAGGCGTGCATCCGCGCAATGCGCCGGCGCACCGTCTCGAAATCGGCAAGCGGCCGCTTGAACTGGTAGCGCGTCTGCGTCCACTTGGTGGCCTGGCTCATGGCGGTCTTGGCGGCGCCGAGCATGCCGGCGGCGAGCGTGCAGCGACCGTAGTTTAGACACGACAGCGCCACGGCAAGTCCCTTGCCTTCCTTGTGCAGGAGGTTTTCCCTGGGCACCTTGACGTCGGTGAAGCGGATGCGCGCCTGCCAGGTGGCGCGGATGGCGCTCTTGCTGCGGTTGCGGCTGAAGATCTCCACGCCCTCCATGTCGGGCGTCACGATCAGGGCCGAGACCCGCCACGACTCCTTGCCGGTCTTGGGGTTGGTGATCTTCTGCTTGCCCATGACCGTGAAGACGCCCGCGATGGCGCCGCTGGTCGCCCACTTCTTCTCGCCGTTGAGGATGTAGTGCGAGCCGTCTGCGGCAAGTTCGATCGTGGTTTCCTGGCCGCCCGCGTCGCAGCCGACGTTCGGCTCGCTGAGGCAGAAGGCGGAGAGCGTGTCCTTGGCGAGGCGCGGCAGGTACTTCTGCTTCTGCTCCTCCGTGCCAAAGAGCATGATCGCCTTGCAGCCGATCGACTGGTGGGCGCTGACGACGACGGCGGTCGAGCCGTCTGTCTCACCGATGCGCTCAAGGATCTTGTTGTAGCTGGTGATGCCCAGCCCCCAGCCTTCGTACTCCCTGGAGATGGTCATGCCCAGCGCGCCGATCTTGAAGAGGCGGTCGGCGACCCACTTGGGCATGTACTCCCGCTGGTCCATGACCGTGGTGGGGTGCTCGCTGCGCAGATAGGCGTCGAGGTCGGTGTACATGGCGTCACAGCGCGCCTTCTCCTCCGCCTCGCGCTGCGGGTAGGGGAAAAGCAGGTCTTCGCGGATACGCCCCCAGCAGTAGTTCTTCACGCAGCCGAGCGTGCTGGGATCCGGCCCCAGCATCTCCTCCGCCTCCTGGATCTGCTTGCGATCGCGCTCGGAGAGCTTGGTCATCTTGGAAGCGATCGATTTCTGGTCTTTCTGCTCCGTGGTCATGGCCTGTCTTCCTTGCTTCGGCGGCGGCGGAATCGGCCGCGGCGCCAGTCGTTGATACTCGTCTGTATCCGTCTTGCGCTCCGCGGGGGAGCTGGTCTACTTGCTCTTCGTGAAGAACGCCTCGAGGCGCTGGCGGGCCTCCGGCTTGTTGCGCAACTCGATCAGCGAGGCCCGTTCGCTGTCCACACCCGCCTGGAAGTCCTCCTCAAGTCCGGTGCGCACCGCGGCCGCAACCGCCTTGCCGGAGTCGGTGGCGCTGATCTCCTCCTCGACCGCCTCGAGCGCGCGATGCACCGACTCGGTGGCATGCCAGGTGACGCACAGCGGCGTCTGGCGCGTGATGCGCTGCTCGACCAGTTCGACCTTCGCCGCGGCCCGCAGCCAGTCCACCGCTGTCTTCTCCAGCATGTCCGGGTGATTGGCGACTGCGTCAAAAAGACCCGCTTGCTCTGCCTCATCGAATTTCATCGGCTTGCCGGCCGCGGTCTGCTTGAGCGCGTGCGTGGGATCGATGCGCGCGGGGAGAAGCTGCGTGCCGCCCCAGCCGGGGCAGATGGCAAGCCCCGCCTCGGGCAGTCCGACGGGGTACGGCTTGTCCTTGCGCAGGCCGATGAGCCCGTCGCAATGCAGCGCGATTTCGAGGCCGCCGCCCAGGGCTGCCCCGTCGATGGCGGCGACCGTGGGGAAGGGGAGGCGCGCGAGGCGGGCGAACGTGTCGCTCCCCCGTTTGAGATAGGCGTCGAGATCCGCATCGTTGAGCCCGTCGATCTCGCGCAGGTTGGCCCCGGCGATGAAGACCCGCTCGCAGGCGGAGGCGAGAATCAGCCCCTCGACATCCTCCATCGCCTCGACGCGGTCCAGCGCCTCGGCAAGTTGCTCGATGAGCTTGCCCGAGAGCACCAGCGCGGAGCTGTCCGGGTCTTCCAGCTTGAGCGTCACGAAACCATCGTCATCCCGGATCAGGTCCAGTTTCCCGTCTTGCATCCCGGCGTCTCCGTTCCTCGCTCTTCAGGTTCATCTTCTCGCGCCGCCGCTGCGATACTGCTGCGAATCGGCGGCTGCGGGCGTACGTGCGTGTGCGCCGGCCGGCCGGCCGCCGCGCAGAAACGGTCGGCACCCCGACAGCCCTCCACTATACCAGCCAGTCGCGTCCGGGATGAGGTCGGCGTGCCAGGCGAGGCCGCAGGATCGGGCGGCGGCGGCTGGGTCCGGGCCCGCCGCTCGGGCCACAGTTGACATGTCTCGCGTTTGCTAAGCTGGTTCGCAGGCGAACGACGATAGACAAAGCATGGAACTTCTCGCCTTGACCGGAAAGCCCGTCCAGACGCGCCGCCCCCTCCCCCCCACACGCCGCTCCCTCACCCACAAATTCGCGATCCAGCGGCACGAGGGGTATCTGACGATCGGCCTGCACGACGACGGCGCCGTTGGCGAGATCTTCATCAAGATGGCCAAGGAAGGCTCGACGCTCTCCGGCCTCATCCAGGCCTTCTGCAGGGCGTTCTCCATCGCCATTCAGTACGGGCTGCCGCTCGAAGACGCCGTCGCCCGCTTCAAGGGCATGCGCTTCGAGCCCATGGGGGCGACGAGCAACCCGGAGATCCCCGAGGCGCTTTCCATCATCGATTACGTCGCCCGCTACCTGGAACTGAACTACGTCGTCCGCGAGGAGCCGATCGTCACGCGGCGGTGTGATGGCGACGATGGTCACGCGAGCCAGGAAGACGCAGCGTAGGCTGTATAGGCGGAAGGGCTCGCGGCTCGTGTGGCTGAACGCGAAAACCCGCCGCCTTGTCGGGCAGCGGGCGGAATGGAGCCGACCGGGCTCGAACCGGCAACCCCTGGCTTGCAAAGCCAGTGCTCTCCCAATTGAGCTACAGCCCCGGCCGGGACACATGCTAGGCAATTCCAGCGGCTCTTGCGAGAGCGCCGGGGCCCCGGCGGCGCGGTGAATCATCGCTTCGGTGCTCAATCGGTGCCTCGGGTCGGCCGATAAGGCGAACGGAATGGCCTCCTCCGCCGCCGCCAACTCGTCTCCGCCCGGGCGGGGCCTGCGCGCATCGCCGCTCGCGACCGGGCCCATCGCCGCGCTTCTGCTGCTCGGCTGTGCTGAGAAGGAGCGCGTGCAGCCCCAGCGTTTCAGCAGCGACGAACTGATCCGCTGTTACAGCGAGCAGTTCGTCGCGGGCGTCGACGAGGGGAGCGTTCACATTCGCGCCGGCCGCATCGACCCGGAAAGCGGCGACCTGCTGGACGTGCACATCGAGACGAGGGACGGCTTCATAGCCGCCGCCCGCGCCCGCTTCACGGTACGCGCTTCCGACGACACGTTCTCGCTGACGCTGCTCGATGTGCGGATCGCCCGCAGCGGTGCGTCGCCGAGTCCGCTCATCCGGGTCGACTCGCTCACGACGCAGCCGATCGACCTGGGCGTGGACGTGCACGAGACGATCCGCGCGCTCGGCGACGGCGTTTCGCGCGCCAGTGAATGAACGCAAGTCCGCGGGGGCGTGACGCCTCGCGCCGCATGGGCGACGCGGCGGTCGTGCTACTCTTCGTTCAATCGCCACTCGAGCAGGCCGGCGGAGTAGCCTTCCTGCAGCTTGAGTTCGAGGCGCAGCGCCTCGGTGGTCACCGGCGTGAACGCAGCGCGATTCCAGGCATCGCGCTTGATCTCCTCGCCGCGCTGCTCGGCGAGAACCTTCCAGTTGTCGCCCGTAAGCGAGAGCAGTCGCCAGCTTGCGGGGAGGCGGCACTCGCCCCGACCGGTGTCGTCGAACCAGTAGAGTTCCACGCCGCCGATCGTTCGCGCCTCCGGCAGATCGAGCTGCACCCACTCGCGCGTGCCCTTGTGCGGCCAGAAGGTCAGGCGGGGGATCTCCTGGTCGGTCGAGCTTGCAGGCTCGAGCTGATCGTTCACCGCCTCGACTGCATCGCCGCTGTAGCAGAACGAAGCACTCGCCTCACTTCGGCTTGCGAGCGTGGGCGGCGGGATGATCTCCGCCAGGTCCGGCTGTTGCGGAATCCACACCGCCATCTCGCCCGCCTCCCGATGGTCCCAGACGCAGTAGGGGACGGCCTGGATCGGCGTCTCGACGTCGCGCACCGGGCCGTCGGCGCTCTCCTGCTCGCGCGCGTAGGCGACGCCCTCGAGCACTGTCACGCCGTCGAGCAGGTCCGGGCGCTGCTGCGCCCGCCACCGCAGGCTCGGCTTGATCCACAGGTTGCGGAGGCTGCCGCCCGTGTCGGTTGCTTCGAGGCAATAGACGAGCGGGCCGCGCTCCAGGGCGATGCGCTCGCGATTCGCCTCGACGGCGCCATGCGCTCGGACGCTGTGCACGTCCATGGGAAAGCTGACGCCGATCACATCGCCGGGTCGCCACTCCCGCTCGAGCAGCGCATATCCCTTCTCAAGCGTCAGCCCTTGCACTTGCGTGCCGTTGACCGTGATGTGAATGTTGCCGGCGCTTCCGTCCACATAGCTGTAGAGGTCGCTGGGAACGGGCCGGCCGCTCGACCAGCCGGGAAGGCGCAGCGCGATCCGGAAGCGGCGCGCGACGCCGGGATCGACCGTGAGCTGGATATCGCCCTCCCAGGGATAGTCGGAGCGCTGCACGAGCGTGACCGGTTCGCCGGCGAAGTCGAACGTCGCCGACGAGGCGATGTACAGATTCGTATAGATCGTCTCCCGGTCATGTGCATAGACGAAGCCCGCGATGGAAGGCAGGAAGCGCACGACGTTGACGGGGCAGCAGGAGCAGTTGAACCAAGGGCTGCGATGATGGCTGCCGCGGCTGGAGAGCGGATTCACATAGAAGAAGCTGTCGCCGGCGAGCGAAACGCCGGAGAGGAAGCCGTTGTAGATCACGCGCTCGAGCACGTCGACGTACTTTGCGTCGCCGGAAAGCAGGTTCATGCGGTGATTCCACAGGCCATTGCCGATTGCGGCGCATGTCTCCGCGTAAGCCGAGTCATTGGGCAACTCGTAGTCGTCGCCGAACGACTCGCCGCTGTGGCGGGCGCCGACACCGCCGGTCAGGTAGAGTTTCCGCTGCGTCTGGTTGTCCCAGATGCGATCGAGCGCATCGAGGTAGGTCTGGTCGCCGGTGAGCGCCGCGACATCCGCCATGCCGCAGTACAGATACATCGCGCGCACCGCGTGGCCGGTGGGCTCGCTCTGTTCGACGACGGGCATGTGATCCTGGCAGTACGCGCCGTAGAGCGTGCGCCCTTCGTCATCGCCGCGCTCGTCGATGAAGAACTTGGCGAGTTTCAGGTAACGGTCCTCACCGGTTTCGTGATAGAGCTTGACCAGGCCGATCTCGATCTCCTCGTGACCCGGCACATCGTGCCGCTTCTCGGGGCCGAAGAGCGAGTCGATGTGATCGGCGAAGCGCAGCGCCACGTCGAGGAGCGTGCGTTTGCCGGTCGCCTGATGATGCGCAACAGCCGCCTCGAAGAGATGGCCGGCGCAGTAGAGTTCGTGACGATCCTTCAGGTTGGTCCAGCGGTGGTCGGGCTCCTTCAGCGTGTAGTACGTATTGAGATACCCGTCGTCCCATTGCGCTGCCGCGATCGTCGCGATGAGCTTGTCGAGGTACTGATCGAGCTCTTTGTCGTACTGCTGCGCCAATGTATAGCAGGCGCCTTCGATGACTTTATAGACGTCGGAATCGTTGAAATAGATCCCTTCGAATTCGCCCTCGATCAAGCCGGCCGCCTTGGCGAAGTTGCTGATTCGTCCAGTCTCTTCGCACTTCTTGAAGCAGTAGGGCACGGTGACGTCGCGGTTCGTCCGGATGCGCGGACGCCAGAAGTCGTCTTCGATGTGCACGGCGGTGAAGGGAACCGGCTCGAGGCGCAGCGCGCTGCCCGCCTTGGCGGCCTTCGGTCTCAGCCGCACCAGGCCGACATCGATGTACTGCCCGCCGTTCGTTTGCCGGCAATGGACGGCGAGAAGGTTCTCGCCGCGGCGCAGCGAGGCGCGTGCCTCGGGCGAAAGGGGAAGTTCGGTATAGCTTGTCGTGTAGCCTGTCGCGGCAGCGGCGAGGATGCCGTTGATGTAGATCTCGACGTCCTCATCGTGGTGCACATCGAGATAGACGTCGCCGCCGGGCGCCTGGCCGAGGTCAAAGCTGCGCCGCAGCCAGATGTCGCTGCCGGTCCACTCGGTGCCGATGAGCGCGCCGGGTGTGCCTCTTGTGCCGAATCCAGCCTTGCCGGTGCGCCAGGCGCTATCGTCGAAGCTCCGGCTCTCCCAGCCGTCGGCGGGCTGCGTTGTCGTGTAGCGCCAGGCGAGTGACGCGTCGCGCGCGGTGGGAACGACGGGCTCCAGCGCCGGCAGGTCGCCGGCATTCGCCGCGGCGATGCGCCCCACGTCCACCTTGACCACGGCCCGATCATAGGTCAGCAGGCCGTTGCACTCAGTTTCGACATCAGTGGTCTGCGTATAGATCGCGGCACTGAGGGCGCGATGTTGCTTGAGATCCCAGACGCGGCGCAAGAGCTGCTCGTAGCGGCGGTTCAATTCGTCGGTGCTGTCAAGGCCCTGGTATCCCCAGGCGTTGTCGCTCCACGTATGTCCCTTGATCGTCAGGCCGAGGCCGCCGAATTCACCGAGAACCGTTGCACGTTCATGCTCCGGCTCGGGCGCAGCCGGGCCGGGATAAGCGTGTATGTCATGAATATCGCCCCCGCCGAGGTCATGCCAGCCGCTTGCGGCGTTGACGAGGCGAGACGCATCGAGCTCTCGTATATGTTCGACGGTCGCGGCGGTCTGAAACTGCCCCCAGCTTTCGTTAAATGGGATCCAGATGATGATCGAGGGATGGTTATAGAGTTCCGCGATCATTTGGGTGAGTTCGATATAGTATTGCCGCGCCGAGTCTTCGCTGCGCTCAATCTCCTGTGTTCCCCGCTCCGGATAGGCGTCGCCGCTCGGCATGTCCTGCCAGACGAGCACGCCGATTCGATCGCACCAGTAGTACCAGCGCGCGGGCTCGACCTTGACGTGCTTGCGAATCGTGTTGAAGCCGAGGTCCTTGGTGATCTCGACGTCGTAGCGCAGCGCTGCATCGCTGGGGGCGGTGTAGAGGCCG
>CAZZPX010000048.1:0-512 GCA_964655955.1 uncultured Phycisphaerales bacterium
ACCGCTTCAGCCGCCCCGGGAAGGAGGAAGACGAGATCGGGATCACCCAGGTCGCCGTCGTTGGCGATCAGAGTGTCGTCGCGGTCGAGAAACACAGCGGAGCGCATGGGAGTATGGAAGCACAGACGCGCCGTCGACGCAAGCCCGGCGCCGCATTTCACGCCTGCAGGCGCTGCGCCTGGTCGCGGATCTCCCGCAAGGCCGCGAGATGCGCCGCCGTGAAGCGAGGCCTGACGTCGCCGTCCTGCGGCTCGTCCTCATCGCCCAGGCCCGCGGAACGGCTCTGGCGCAGTCGTCGGAGGATCTGATCTCGCAGCGCCTGGGCGTTCTCGATGCCCTCGATGACGCCCTGGTTGGTCGCCCGCGCCGCCTTCCCTTCACCGCCGCCGCCCGCCGTCTCGACGACCAGATCGGCGAAGCCGAAGTGTCGTTGCACCGGCCCCTGGTGGATCTTGACGTTCTGCACGTTCTCGAAGGTGATCGTCGTCTCGCGGATGGACCAGATGCCTCGG